>NZ_LXJQ01000052.1:0-42889 GCF_001728925.1 Pseudomonas sp. 1D4 | reverse complement strand
ATGGCGCTCTTTCCATCCACCAATGGCGTTCTGCGTATGCCCTGTAGGGTGGGCCGGGCGGCGTTCCGCTTCAGTCCACCAACGGCAGACAGCGTGGGCTGAAGCCCACCCTACGGCTCCGTGCCGTACCCCGTGCGAATTCATTCGCGAGGCTCTCCCTCCGGTGCCGACGACGCTAAAATCGTGCGCCTTGCTTGGACGCTTTCAGTACAGGACGTACCCCATGATCGACCTGCTGTTCTGGCCACTGCTCGCCACCTTCTTGTTCGCGCCGCCCTGGTTGCTCTGGAGGCGTGCCGAGCGGCTGGGCTGGTTGAGCCGCTACGTGCTGGCCCTGCTCCCGATGGGCGTTACCTGGCTGGGATGGCAATGGGGCATCTGGGCCTTCGAACACTTCGACTGCCAAGGCAACACCAAGGGGCTGCATGACTGCCTGTCGAACGGGCAGGACATGACCGCCTGGGTTGGACGAGCGCTGTTCCTGAGCGTACCGATGATGTTCATCGGCCTGCCGCTTTCCGGTTGGCTCTTGATCGACACGTTGGTGCGCCACCTCGGCCATCTCACCAATCGCGAATGAATTCGCTCCCACGCCCGGCACATCGCCTCCCGGGGTGGCGCACTTTCCATCCACCAATGGCGTTCGGCCCACCCCTCGGCCCCATGACGCACCCCGTGGGAGCGAATTCATTCGCGATGCTTTTCCTGCCCACCACCGGCATCCGGCGTGGCTCCGTCGGTGGATCGATAAAGCGCGATCCACCCTACGGGGTGTGCCTTCACCCATGGGCGCGGCCCGATCACTCCCCGACCAATCGCAAATAATTTCGCCCCCATAAACCGGCACATCGCCTCTCGGGGCGTAGGGTGGATGGCGCTCTTTCCATCCACCGATGGCGTTCGACACGGCCCCATGACGCACTCCCTGGGAGCGAATTCATTCGCGATGCTTTTCTCCACCACTGGCATCTGACGCGACATCGCCGGTGGATCGATAAAGCGCGATCCACCCTACGGGGTGTGCCTGTACGAATGGCAGTGGGTCGGCACGTTGTCACTCGTAGCCCGGGCTTCAGCCCGGGAACGGCGCTGACCATTCCCGACCCATCGCGAACGAACCCGCCCCCACAAACCGGCGCATCGCCTGCCCGTAGGATGCGGTGAGCTCGGCGAACCGCATCGGTCCCGGTCGGTGTCGGCCGGTGGGCTGAAATCCGCCCTACGACGGCCCCGTCAGCCCACGGGCCGACCAAATTCCGGGCAAAAAAAACCGGCAATCAAAAAAGGGAGGGATTGCCGGCGTGCGCATACGGAGGGGGAGGGTTGGCTATGCGGCGAACTCGTCCTCGTTGAACGCCATCAGGGATGCTTTGCCTGCCATCACCTCGGCCAGCAGGCCGTCGGTCTCGGTCAGGGTTCGGGTCATGTAGAAGTCGGCGGACTTCAGCTTGGCGCCGTAGAAAGTCTTCTCCTCACTGCCCGCGTCCAGCTTGGCCTGGGCCACCTGAGCCATGCGGGTCCACAGCCAGGCCAGCGCGGTCAGCGCGAACAGCCGCAGGTAGGGCGTGGCTGCAGCGCCGGCCTGTTCCGGGTCCTTCATGCCTTCGGTGGCCAGCCACATCGTCGCCTGCTGCAACTGGCGCAACGCCTTGTCCACCTTGGCCACGTGGGCCGCCTCGGGGTTGGCCTTGAGCCACTTATCCACCAACTGGAAGAAGCCACGCACCGCACGGCCGCCGCCCAGGGCCAGCTTGCGGCCCACCAGGTCCAGCGCCTGGATGCCGTTGGTGCCTTCGTAGATACGGGTGATGCGGCAGTCCCGCACCAATTGCTCGATGCCCCAGTCCTCGGTGAAGCCCGAGCCGCCCATCACCTGCAGGCCCTCGTTGGCGCAGGCGAAGCCCTCGTCGGTGAGGAAGGCCTTCACCACCGGCGTCAGCAGTTGCACCAGGTCGTCCGCCTGCTGGCGCACCTCGGCGTCCGGGTGGTCGTGGGCGATGTCCTGATGCAGGCCGGTGAAGTAGGCCAGCGCGCGGCTGCCCTCGATCATCACCTTCTGGCGCAGCAGCATGCGCCGCACATCCGGGTGTACCAGGATCGGGTCCGCCGGCTTGTCCTGCGCCTTCGGCCCGCTCAGCGAGCGGCTCTGCAAGCGCTCGCGGGCGAAGCCCAGGCTGATCTGGTAGGCGTTCTCCGCAATGCCCAGGCCCTGCATGCCCACCATCAGGCGTGCCGAGTTCATCATCGTGAACATGCAGCGCAGACCCTTGTGGGGCTCGCCGATCAGCCAGCCCTTGGCACCCTCGAAATTCATCACGCAGGTGGCCGAACCCTTGATGCCCATCTTGTGCTCCAGCCCGCCGCAGAACGCCGGGTTGCGGCTGCCATCGGCGAGGAACTTGGGCACCAGGAACAGCGAAATCCCCTTCACCCCGGCCGGCGCGTCGGGCAGGCGGGCCAGCACCAGGTGGACGATGTTCTCCACCAGATCGTGCTCACCGCCGGTGATCCAGATCTTCGTACCGCTCAGCGCGTAGCTGCCGTCCGCCTGGGGTTCGGCGCGGGTGCGGATCAGCCCCAGGTCCGTGCCGCACTGCGGCTCGGTCAGGCACATGGTGCCCGTCCACTCACCGCTGATCAGCTTCGGCAGGTAAGCCTCCTGCTGCTCGCGGGTGCCGTGGGCGGAGAGCGCATTGATGGCGCCGTGGGTCAGGCCCGGGTACATGCCCAGCGACAGGTTCGCCGAGCACACCATCTCCTCCACCATCATGTTCAGCACATGGGGCAGGCCCTGGCCGCCGAACTCGGTGGGGCAGGCCAGCGCTGTCCAGCCGCCTTCGGCAAACTGGCGGTAGCCCTCGCGGAACCCGGCGGGCGTCTTCACCGCGCGGGTCGCCGGGTCGTAATGACAGCCTTCCTTGTCGCCCGAACTGTTCAGCGGGGCCAGCACGCCCTCAGCCAGGCGCGCCGCCTCTTCGAGAATCGCGCTGCCCAGGTCCGCGCCGAATTCCCCTTGGGACGGCAGCGCCTGCAGGTGCGAATAGGCATCGAGTACTTCATCGAACACAAAGCGCATGTCGCGGAGCGGCGCGCGGTAGGCCGGCATGATCGAGTCCTCTAAAGCTGTACATTCGGTAAATTTGTATAGCTTTTCTACTGCTGCGTATAAGTTTACGCAAGAGGCTTGTACAACTTTTTCCCACCGGGGGGATGACCGGCCAGTTCCGCTTTCAGCGCCCCGGCACGCCGCCATGGCCCGCCAGGCCCCGCGCCCTGTAGGCTTCGCCCACCCGCAAGGAGGCCTCGATGAAACGCGCGTTAGGGATCACCTCACTCACCCTGGCCCTCGCCGCCAGTGCCGCAGCCGCCGGCTACCTCTACCTCACCCAGGTGCCCCGCCTGGCCTACCCCCTCCAGCGCCTCGACGGCTGGGCCCTGAGCGATGGCGGTTCTTACGGGCTGGAGGTGGTGGATGCCGAGGGCCGTGTCGTCCTGCTGGGCATCCAGGCCACCGGTCTCGACGTACCGACGGAGCGCTACCCCGCCTTCATCGGGCGGCCGCTGTTCGGCCTGCCCCTCACCGTCACCGCCGGCCTGGGCAGCACGCTCGAACGGCAGATCGATGCACTCGCCCACGAAATCGCTCGCAGCGGGCTGGAGGAAGCGCACTGGCACCAGGCCGGGGCCGCCTTCAGCCAGCGCGAACAGCCCTACGCCGTCGCGTGGTCCCTGCATGAGCAGTTGGCCGCACGCAGCAGGGGAGGGTAGGCGTGAAGCCGGGGGATCGAAGAGGAAAGGGCCCGGCGCCTCATGACGTGGGCACCGAGCGGGGGAAGGTGGAAGGAGAAGCTAGTCCTGGTAGGGCGGGGCGATCAGGCCGTCGTGTTCGGGGCTGCTCTGCCCCTGGCCTGGCTTCAACCCTCTGTCATCACGCAGAAGGCACGTCATCCGGGCTGATGTGCCCGTTCTCCGGCTCCGTGCGCCCGGATATCAGCCAGAGCGCGAACTGTGGATAAGCCTCGGCAAGGATGCCCACTTCGTCGGTGCTGATCCGGATCTTGCCGCCGCTGATGTTCCGCCAGCGTTCGTAGTTCTTGCCCCCGAGCTCGCTCAAGTGCTTCGGTCCTACAGCCCGAATCAGTTGAAGTGCTCTGTTTCTTACGGCGTCCATTGAGTTTTCTCGGCTTGAGTAACCTTTACTCAAAAGCAACAGTGCCCTAGATTGCTTTGAGTATTTATTACTCATGGTGGCTTAGATTGGCCGATTATAGGGTGTCTGTATGGAACAATCTGGAGTAGTGAGGTTCAGCACGGGCGCAAAGCCTGAGCGAATGAACGATTTCCGCTGTGCGCCGTTTTGCACGCAACTGGTGCTGGCGGAAATGTGCGGCATCGCGGAGATCACCGAAGACGTGGTGCGCGGCTGGGTAGAGAGCAACACCATCCCCACCGTGAAGATCGGCCGGCGCCGCGTCATCAACCTGCACCGCATCCGCCTCGACCTGGAGAGCGGCAAAACAGTGTTCAGCGCGGGGGACTACGCCCAATGAAAGCCATCAACGTTCAACTGCGCCTGCTCCTCAAGGCCATCCGCTACGCCGACTCGGAGCGCTCGCTCGCCTACTACATCCGCATGGGCGGCTACCTCGACGCCCTGCAGGACACAAACACCTTCGACACCGCCGAAATCAAGCGCCTCGACCGCCTCGCCTTCAACGCCTACAACCAGCGCACCAACCGCCATAACCGGGAGCTCATATGAACAAGGCCGTTCACCCCCAGCAGGCGCGCCCCGTGCTGCGCCTGCTCTGCATCCTCACCCCCACGCCCTACGGCCAATGGCGCCCCGTCCCAGCCGCCACCCACCGCCCCCGCGCGCCCCGCACCGATATCCGGGGGCGCTGGGGCTATGTGCTGCCGGAGGAGCTGTATATGCGGGAGGTGTGGATAAGGAGGTGGGTTGGCCGGCCGCTCCGGTGCTCTCCCGGCCCAAAATAGTCCGCTGCCAGTCGATTCACTGAGCTCCAGGGAAGGGCTCTGATGGGTAGGGATCGGGACGGCATTCCCTCAAGGGGAAGCTGACGATCCGCTATAATGGAGCGGTTCCCAGCGAGAGACGCACACCATGCCTGCCCCGTCCCTAGCGGCCAAAAAGGCCTATTTCGCCAAAGTTCGCCAATCCAACTATGTCGCCAGCCTTCGCCTGGAGGGGTTTGATGTAACCCCGGCCGATGCGAAGCGCGAGCTGCCTACCCGCGAAGCCGCCATGAGCGCCTACCGCAACAAGAAAGGCTGATGGTCGACAAATACGGAGTTGGTCAGGACCCTTATTGCTACCCCGGCACGTCGGTTCTTCGAAACCGCCTGGGCCTTACCGATGGCGACGCACTTAGCGAAGCTGAGCGCACCCTTTCTTCAATCGCTGCCAGCAACATCGAGTTCATTGCATCGCCCTATGACGTGGTTGCCCTGAAGCGCATTCACCAGCAGCTCTTCCGGGACGTATACGACTGGGCCGGTGAGTTGCGTACCGTGGATATCTCCAAGGGAAACACGCACTTCTGCAATGTCAGTCGTATTGAACCCGAGGCTGAAAAAATCTTTCACGGTTTGGCGCAGGCAAACTGGTTCGAAGGCTTTGATCGCAACCACCTGGTTCCCGCTGTGGCTGAAGCCTTTGGCGATTTGAATATGATTCATCCCTTCCGCGACGGAAATGGTCGAGCTCAGCGCATCCTGTTTGAGTTCATCATCATCAACGCTGGTTTTGAACTGAGTTGGTGGGCGGTTGATGAGCATGAGTGGATTCAGGCCAACATCGATGCTGTCGTCTGCGACTATGGCGCTCTTACCCATATCTTTGATCGCTGCATTGGGTCGCTTATTGGCTGAATTCTTTCACTGAAGCTAGGCGCCACTTTTGTCTGCCTTCAGTTCGTGTGCCACTGGGCGGTTGAAATATCTTGGAGTAAGTAGGCCCAACCCGAGACTGCCCACCCTGCCATGGTCTGCACGCTGATTGATGACTAAGCTGCAGCACTTTCGGAGCTTTCTACTGAAATGGAGTTCACATGCGTTCGGTCCTCTATGCCGCCAGCCTTTGCAGTCTGTTTTCCCTAGTTGCGCTCGATGTGGCAGCGTCCCATGCACCCACTACTCATGGCGCCAGGACTGCAACACTCAGCCCCGAATGCCCGACCAGCGCGGCATTCGATTTGGCCAGCATGAACAACACGGTTGCTGGGCTGCTTTCGCTTTACTCGTTGGAGCGATACCAGGAATTGGATGACGCACTGGGTTGCCTGATGCAGCCCGAGGTGTCTTTCTCCTCAGGTCGGCCTGGAGCCAGCGCGGCGTATTGGTTCTATCGCAAGCAAATGCCCGGGCCTGGCGCTGATGCTACGGAGCCTGCGCGCATCGCCAAGTGGAAGGCTCAACGACCTGATTCTGCCTTCGCGAAGTTTGCCGAGCTGCGTTTCATTTATGCCGATGCGTGGCGCGCACGCGGTGGTGCGTACGCGTCACAAACGCCGGATGAGGCCATGAAGCTTTTCATGCAGAAACTGGGCGAGTGTGAGAAGGCCATCCTGGCGGCTCCGGCCGAGGTGCGAGATACACCGTTGGCCCAGAACCTGTTGCTGGCAGTCGCCACGGATGGTGGTGGTACCAGCAAGCCAATGGATGTGTTCCGCGAAGGTGTTGCCAAGTGGCCTAACTACTACGATTTCTACGAGGTGCTGTTGAGCCGGCTTGTGCCGAGGTGGGGGGGGACCTGGCAGGCTGTGGACCGTTTCGTCGGCTATTGGACTGATAAACGTAGGGACATCGAAGGCGACGCGATGTACGCCAGGCTTTATGCCAGCCTGCTTATGAAGCATGAAGACCCGGACGAGTCCCTGCTCGACTGGACCCGTATGAAGCGGAGTCTGGACGACCTCGTAGAGCGCTACCCCGGCAAGGAAAATCTCAATCTGGCGGTGAGCATGGCGTGTCTTTACGGCGATGCGGACTACTACAAACAGATTTCCAAGAAGCTTGGAGAAGACGGCGTCGATAGTTCGTATTGGGTGCCGTTGGGCGACCCAGCGCTCTGCGTTGAATTGGGACGATAACGCAGAAGGCGCGCAACAAGAGTGCTGGCTGAGAGCGTTTGCCGCGGCGGCTCACGCCGCTGATCAGGTTGTTAGCCCTGAAAGCGCTCAGCCAGTCCAAGCTGCTGAACTGATTGCCCAGGTCGGAGTCGATCATCACCTCCTGCTTGGGCTTGCGCCGCTACACCGCCACACCATTCCAGCCCTTACCTACTCCCCGCTCCATC
Source organism: Pseudomonas sp. 1D4 (assembly GCF_001728925.1). NCBI lineage: Bacteria > Pseudomonadati > Pseudomonadota > Gammaproteobacteria > Pseudomonadales > Pseudomonadaceae > Pseudomonas > Pseudomonas sp. 1D4. The sequence goes on along the minus strand of NZ_LXJQ01000052.1, from coordinate 35,571 downwards.
CCCCGCCAACTTCACATCTGCTTCGGTAACGCCCGGGCTGATCTGCCCCCGGGCCAGGTCGGTCTCACCGTGGATGATGTAGAGCTCGTACTCGGGGTAGATGGCCAGCAGCGCTGCCAGGTCTTCGACCCGGGTTTTCGTTCTGAAGTCAGTCGCCACGGTTTGCCAGCGGCGTCGATCACTGATGGTCGTATTTTTCGCCAAGGTTGAAGGGCCTATATGCCTTACAACCTCCCTGAGCCGATCTTCCATATTCAAAAACCATCTATAGAATCGACGAATATTTCGTTGTGTCGAATATTTCGTCATGTATAGCGGGGCTCGAATGACGAATATTACGTCACTCTTGAGCGTGATTGAGTCACAGTTTATGGGCATTTCAGAGGCAGGGATAGGCAATGAGACGGCACCTGGATTCACCCTTCGGAGCGGCTACGACTGGCAAGCGTGGCGCGTTGGAATTCGATGCGGACACGGCTATCGGCTACATCGGCAAGACGGTGCTCGTCGAGCTGGTGTGGGACGACAGCGAGGCGCCGATCTGGTGCTGCAAGCACATCGTCGGCGTGGTCCTGCCCATGGCGGGCGTGTATGAGGAAGCGTTCTTCATGACCATCGATGGTCATTGCCGTGAGCGCTTTCCCAGCGAGGTCTTCCTTTCCACCATCCGCACGATTCGGGCCCTGTGGTCACGGGACCCAACAGGCGGTGCTGTTGACGGAGGCGCGTGCCAGAGCGGGGAGCCAGGGAAGGGCGGCGCAGCATGAGGGACGCTGCGGTGAAATCAATCAGGGGGAGGGCGTGATGCAGGGAGGCGGGCAGGGGAGCGTCAAGAAATGAACACCCCAGAAAGCACAAAGGGTTAGCCGAAGCTAACCCTTTGTTTTGTATGGTGGCTACGCAGGGACTTGAACCCCGGACCCCAGCATTATGAATGCTATGCTCTAACCAGCTGAGCTACGTAGCCAACGTGGCGCGCATTATTCTCTCGCTTCCTGCCTCTGTCAACCCCACTTTTCAGAATTTTTCGAAGGGCGATCAACCGCTTAGCGGTGGGTGCCGGTTGGCGTTCGGGTTGGAAAAGGGGAGGGGGTGTGCGCGGGGAAATGGGTTGTGAAGCGTGAAATGTTACTTTATAACATTTGCGTTTTCCTACAGTCCTTTCTCCCTCGCCCTGGACCTGACGATGCTTCAGTTCGATGCCTTGCAATGGGGGCCGCCTGCGCGGCCGTTGGCGCCGCCGCTTTCCCTGGCGTTGCCGGCCGGCAGCCTCACGGCGGTGGTGGGGCGCAACGGGTGCGGCAAGAGCAGCCTGCTGCGGGTGATCGCCGGTTTGCAGCGCCCCTTGGCGGGGCGGGTGAGCGTCGGGGCGGCGGGCCTGGGGGCGGTGGGCTTTTTGCAGCAGCAACAGGCGCTGGACCGGCAGTTCCCCCTCAGCCTGGGGGAGCTGGCGATGGCGGGGTTGTGGCGCAGCCGCTTGAGCCGGGCGGAGCGGCGTCGGCGCTGCGCGGCGGCCCTGGTGGATTGGCAGTTGGAGGCGCTGGCCGACCAGCCGCTGCTGGCGCTTTCCGGCGGGGAGTTGCAGCGGGCCTTGTTGGTGCGGCTGGAGCTGATGGACGCGCCGCTGCTGTTGCTGGACGAGCCCGACGCGGCGCTGGACGCGGAGGGCCAGGCGATTCTCTGGCAGCGCATCGCCCGCTGGCAGCGGGAGGGGCGCACGCAACTGGTGGTCTGCCATGACCTGGAGGCGGTGCGCGAGCGCCTGCCGCGCTGCCTGCTGATCCGCGCCGACGGCTGCCGTCATGGCGCCAGCCGCGTGCTGCTGCCGGCCTCGGCCAGCCAGCGGGTGGCCTGATGCTCGCGGCGCTCTGGCAACCTTTTGCGGAGTTCGCCTTTTTGCAGCGGGCGCTGCTGGGCGGGGTGGCGCTGGCGTGCAGCGCGGGGCCGCTCGGGGTGTTTCTGATGCTGCGGCGCATGAGCCTGATCGGTGATGCCATTTCCCACGGGGTGCTGCCCGGTGCGGCGCTGGCGTTCTGGTTCTTCGGCCTGAGCCTGCCGGCGCTGACCTTCGGCGGCCTGGTGGCGGGGCTGGGGATGGCCGGGCTGGCGGCGTGGATCACCCGCCGCACCGGCCTGCGGGAGGATGCGAGCCTGGCGGCCATCTACCCCATTTCCCTGGCGGGCGGCGTGCTGTTGCTGGGGCTGGCGGGGCGCCGGATCGACCTGCTACACCTGCTGTTCGGCTCGGCCCTGGCGGTGGACGGCGAGACGCTGCGCAGCATGCTGACGGTGGCCGGCACGAGCCTGGCGCTGTTGGCGCTGATCTACCGCCCGCTGCTGTGGGACAGCTTCGACCCGGTGTTCCTGCGTGGGGTGAGCCGCTTCGGGGCGCCGGCCTATGGGCTGTTCCTGGCGCTGGTGGTGCTCAACCTGGTGACCGGCTTCCACGCCATCGGCGCGCTGATGGTGGTGGGGCTGATGATGCTGCCGGCGGCTGCGGCGCGCTTCTGGAGCCGGCGCCTGCCGGTGCTGCTGCTGACGGCGGCGGGCATCGGTGCGAGCTGCGTGTGGCTGGGGTTGTTGCTGTCGTTCCACGCCAACCTGCCCAGCGGCCCCTGCATCGTGTTGCTGGCGGGGCTGGCTTACCTGATTTCGGTGTTCGTCGGGCCGGTCCACGGCTTGCTGCGACGCGCGCCCCTTCCCGTTCCCTGTTGAGGAGTCTCCGCATGTTCATGCGCCTGTGCGTTGTGCTGCTGTTGCTGCTGTGCCTGCCCGTTTCACTGTCCGCTGCAGAGAAGGCGAGGGTGGTGACCACCTTCAGCATCCTGGCGGACATCACCCGCGAGATCGGCGGGGACGATATCCAGCTCACCAACCTGGTGGGGGCGGATGCCGATGCCCACGTCTTCGAGCCCGCTCCGGCCCAGGTGCGGGCGGTGCTGGAGGCGGACCTGGTGATCGCCAACGGGCTGGGCTTCGAGCCCTGGTTGGAGCGCCTGCTGGCCAACGGTGAGGCGCGGGGCACGCGCATCGATGCGAGCAAGGGCGTGGTGCCGATCACGGTGCTGGAGCACGACCAGCGCCTGGTGGACCCCCACGCCTGGCAGAGCCTGGGCAATGCGGAGATCTACGCGCGCAACATCACCCAGGCGTTGGCGCAGTTGGTGCCGGCCCGGGCGGCGGCCTTCGAGGCGCGGCGGGATTCCTGGCTGGGGCGGCTGGGGGCGCTGCGCCAGAGCATCGCCCCGCGCCTGATGGCGTTGCCGCCGGAGCGGCGCCGGGTGCTGACCAGCCACGATGCCTTCGGTTACTTCGCCCAGGAGTGGCGCTTGCAGTTCCTCGCGGCCCAGGGCGTGAGCGATGCCGCCGAGCCCTCCGCCGCCGAGGTGGCGGCACTGATCCGCCAACTGCGGGCGGAGGGGGTGCGCGCCATCTTCGTGGAGAACATCCGCGATGCGCGGCTGGTGAAGCAGATCGCCGAGGAGGCCGGCGCGCGGGTGGGCGGCACGCTGTATTCCGATGCGCTGGCGGCCGAGGGCGCAGCCAGCACCTACCTCGGCATGTACCGGCAGAACGTGGAGCGGCTGCTGCAGGCGCTGGCGCCATGAAGTTCTGGCTGCAACTGGAGCGGAGCCCGGCCGGCACCGGGCGGGATCTGGAGGCGGTGATGGCGGCCATCCCCTGGAATGCCGATGGGCTGATCGCCGCCGTGGCGCAGCAGTACGACAGCGGCGAGGTGCTGATGCTGGCGTGGATGAACGCCGAGTCTCTGCGGGCCACGCTGGAGGAGGGGCGGGCGTGCTACTGGTCGCGCTCGCGCCGCTGCCTGTGGCGCAAGGGCGACACCTCCGGGCATGTGCAGCACCTGGTCAGCGCCCACCTGGATTGCGACGGCGATGCGCTGCTGCTGCAGGTGGACCAGGCCGGCCCGGCCTGCCACACCCGGCGTCGTTCGTGCTTCTACAACCAGCTCTCCGGCGCGGGGCTGCGGGTGGTGAGCTCGGTGCCGGTGCCATCTGCGGGAGGCCGTCCATGATCCGCAAGAACCCTTCCGGCCACCTGCCGGTGATCGCCGAGTCCGCCTATGTGGACAAGACCGCGATCCTCTGCGGCAAGGTGATCGTGCAGGACAACGTGTTCATCGGGCCCTATGCGGTGATCCGCGCGGATGAGGTGGATGCGAGCGGTGACATGCAGCCGATCGTCATCGGTGCCAACTCCAACATCCAGGACGGGGTGGTGATCCACTCCAAGTCGGGGGCGGCGGTCACCATCGGCAGCCACAGCTCCATCGCCCACCGCTCGATCATCCACGGCCCCTGCCAGGTGGGGGACCGGGTGTTCATCGGCTTCAACAGCGTGCTGTTCAACTGCACCGTGGGCGATGGCTGCGTGGTGCGGCACAACGCGGTGGTGGACGGCTGCGACCTGCCTCCGGGCTTCCACGTGACCTCGACCCAGCGCATCGGGCCGAAGACCGATCTGGACAGCCTGCCCCGGGTGAGCGTTTCCGCCGCCGAATTCTCCGAAGACGTGGCCCGTACCAACATCGATCTGGTGCGCGGTTACAAGGCCCTGCAGAACGAGTTCTAGCCATGCATAACCTGCTGATCCGCAATGCCCGCCTGGTCAACGAAGGCTGCGAGTGGGAGGCCGACCTGCTGGTGCACAACGGCCGTATCGAGCGCATCGACCGCTGCATCAGCGCCCGCCCGGATGTGCGGGTGATCGACGCCCGCGGCCAGTACCTGCTGCCGGGGATGATCGATGACCAGGTGCACTTCCGTGACCCGGGCGCGCCCCACAAGGGCACTTTCCTCAGCGAGTCCCGCGCGGCGCTGGCCGGGGGTGTGACCAGTGTGATGGACATGCCCAACACCCAGCCGCCGACCCTGGACCTGGAGGCGCTGGCGGCGAAGGAGCGCCGCGCGGCGGCTTGTTCCTCGGTGAACTACGGTTTTCACTTCGGTGTGAGCCGGGACAACCTCGACACCGTGGCCCGGCTCGACCCGGAGCGTGTGGCGGGGGTGAAGGTGTTCATGGGGGCCTCCACCGGCAACCTGCTGGTGGACGACGAGGTCTCCCTGGAGCGGCTGTTCCGCGATTGTCCGACGCTGCTGCTGGCCCACTGCGAAGACACGCCGCGCATCCGCGAGCGCGAGGCGCAATGGGCGGCCGACTACGGCGAGGCCATCCCACCCGAGGCGCACCCGCTGATCCGCGATGCGGAGGCTTGCTACCGCTCCTCCAGCCGGGCGGTGGCGCTGGCCCGTCGCTTCGGCACCGACCTGCATGTGCTGCACATCACCACCGCGCGGGAGCTGGAGCTGTTCATCCCTGGGCCGCTGCCGGGCAAGCGCATCACCGCTGAGGTATGCGTGCACCACCTGCTGTTCGATGACCGCGACTACCCGCGCCTGGGCCACCTGATCAAGTGCAACCCGGCGATCAAGGCGCCCTCCGACCGTGATGCCCTGCGCCGGGCCTTGCTGGACGGGCGGCTGGACGTGATCGGCAGTGACCACGCGCCCCATACCCGGGAGGAGAAGGCCCGGCCCTACGCCCAGGCGCCCGCCGGCTTGCCGCTGGTGCAGCACAGCCTGCCGGCGCTGCTGGAGCTGGTGGCCGACGGGCTGCTGCCGCTGACGCTGCTGGTGCACAAGACCAGCCACGCGGTGGCGGAGCGCTTCGCCATCGAGCGGCGCGGCTACCTGCGCGAGGGCTACTGGGCGGACCTGGTGCTGGTGGAGCGCCTGGCCGAGCCACGGCCGGTGGAGGCGGACCCGATCCACGCGCAATGCGGCTGGACGCCGTTCCAGGGCCGGACCTTCCGCCACGCGGTGCGCACCACGCTGGTGTCCGGCCAACTGGGCTGGCACCAGGGGCGCTTCGGGGAGGATTGCCAGGGGCTGCCCCTGCGTTTTCGACGGCGTTGAGGGCTGTGTTGATTGGGGGCGGCCTGCGCCACTGCGCTGAACGGCCTGGCGCTGGCGCGGGAGGTGTTCGAGCAGCGGGGGGAGGCGGCCTGAAGCACGAAGCCCCCGGCGGCGTGAATCCGCAGGGGGCTTCGGGTGAAGCGGGGAGGGCTCAGACGTTGAAGCGGAAGTGCATCACGTCGCCGTCCTTGACGATGTATTCCTTGCCTTCCAGGCGCCATTTGCCGGCTTCCTTGGCGCCGGCTTCGCCCTTGTACTGGATGAAGTCGTCATAGGCGACCACTTCGGCGCGGATGAAGCCTTTCTCGAAGTCGGTGTGGATGACGGCTGCCGCCTGGGGGGCGGTGGCGCCGATGCGCACGGTCCAGGCGCGGACTTCCTTCACGCCAGCGGTGAAGTAGGTCTGCAGGTTGAGCAGGTTGTAGCCGGCGCGGATCACGCGGTTCAGGCCCGGCTCTTCCATGCCCATGGACTCGAGGAACATCAGTTTCTCTTCGTCGTCGTCCAGTTCGGCGATCTCGGCTTCGATCTTGTTGCAGACCGGTACCACGATGGCGCCTTCTTCGGCGGCGATGGCCTTGACCACGTCCAGGTGCGGGTTGTTCTCGAAGCCGTCCTCGGCGACGTTGGCGATGTACATCACCGGCTTGCTGGTGAGCAGGTGGAAGCCGCGGATCACGCGCTTCTGCTCGTCGTCCATGTTCTTCATCAGGCTGCGCGCGGGCTTGCCTTCGGTGAAGTGGGCGATCAGTTGTTCCAGCAGGGCCTTCTGGGCGATGGCGTCCTTGTCGCCGCCTTTGGCGTTGCGGACCACTTTCTGCAGTTGCTTCTCGCAGCTGTCGAGGTCGGCAAAGATCAGTTCGAGGTCGATGATCTCGATGTCGCGCTTGGGGTCGACGCTGTTGGAGACGTGGATGACGTTGTCGTCCTCGAAGCAGCGCACGACGTGGGCGATGGCGTCGGTCTCGCGGATGTTGGCGAGGAACTTGTTGCCCAGGCCCTCACCCTTGGAGGCTCCGGCGACCAGGCCGGCGATGTCGACGAACTCCATGGTGGTGGGCAGGACCCGCTCCGGCTTGACGATCTCGGCCAGGGCTTCCAGGCGTGCGTCGGGCATGGGAACGATGCCGCTGTTCGGCTCGATGGTGCAGAAGGGGAAGTTTTCCGCCGCGATGCCGGATTTGGTCAGGGCGTTGAACAGGGTGGACTTGCCGACGTTGGGCAGGCCGACGATGCCGCAATTGAATCCCATGCTATGTCCCTCGCGCCAATGGGGCGATTAAGAGGTGTGGATCAGGCCTTCTGGCTGTGCAGTTTCTGCATCGCGCGGGTGAAGTCCCCCGCGAGGATGTCGGGCAGCACGCCGAGGGCGAAGTCGATGCTGGTGTCGAGCAGTTCCTGCTCGCTGCGCGAGGCGCGGCCGAGGACGTAGCCGGATACCAGGCTGGCGTGCCCGGGATGGCCGATGCCGAGGCGCAGGCGATGGAAGCCGTTCTGGTTGCCGAGCTGGGCGATGATGTCGCGCAACCCGTTGTGCCCGCCATGGCCACCGCCCTGCTTGAGCTTGGCGACGCCGGGGGGCATGTCGAGTTCGTCGTGGGCCACCAGGATCGCGTCGACCGGGATGCGGAAGAAACCGGCGAGCGCCGCCACGGACTGGCCGCTGCGGTTCATGTAGGTGGTGGGGATGAGCAGACGAACGTCGCGGCCCTGGTGGCTGAATTTGCCAACGAGGCCGAAATACTTCTTGTCGAGAGACAGGTTGACGCGCTGGCTGTCTGCCACGCGCTCAACGAAAAGGGCCCCTGCGTTATGCCGGGTCTGGTCGTATTCGGGGCCTGGATTTCCCAGGCCGACGATCAGTTGTACGGCGGTCACGACAGGGGCCCTTCCTTCAGGCTGCGCGAATTACTCGGCGGAGCCTTCTTCATCCTTCACGCGGGAGGCTTTCACGTTGGCGACCACGAGGTCGTTGCCGTGGGCCAGTGCAACCAGCTCGATGCCTTTCGGCAGCTTGAGGTCGGACAGGTGGATGTTCTGGCCAACTTCAAGATTTGCCACGTCGACATCGATGTGCTCGGGCAGGTCTTGCGGCAGGCAGGAAACTTCCAGCTCGGGGGTCACGCGGTAGACTTCGCCGCCGCCTTGCTTGACGCCAACGCAGCTTTCTTCGTTCAGGTAACGAACCGGTACGTGGGCAGTCAGTTTGTGGCCGGCAACGACGCGCTGGAAGTCAGCGTGTACGACGAAGCCTTTGGACGGGTGGCGCTGCAGGGCCTTGATCAGAACGGTCTCGGTGGCACCGGCGACGTTCAGGGCGATCACGTGGCTGAAGGCAGCCTCGTTTTCCAGCAGCTTGGCCAGTTCTTTGGCCAGCAGGCTGACGGATTGCGGAGCCTTGTCGCCACCGTAGACAACGGCGGGTACTTGGGCTTCGTTACGACGCAGGCGGCGGCTCGCACCTTTCCCCAGGTCGGAACGTACGGAAGCGTTCAGGGCGAATTCAGTCATTACAGTTCTCCAAAATAGCCAAACCGCCCCGAGTGCTTGCGACCAGCATCTTGGGCGGTTAGGCAAAAAAGCCCCACCGGAGCGGGGCGTTTTCGTCAGGCGCGTTCCTTAGCGGAACATCGCGCTGATCGATTCCTCATTGCTGATGCGGCGGACCGCTTCAGCCACGACCGGCGCGATATCCAGTTGACGGATACGGGAGCAGGCCTGTGCCGCGGCGGACAGGGGGATGGTGTTGGTCACCACCAGCTCGTCCAGCACGGAGTTTTCAATGTTCTCGATGGCACGACCGGACAGCACCGGGTGGGTGCAGTAGGCGTAGACCTTGGCAGCGCCGTGGTCCTTCAGGGCCTTGGCGGCGTGGCCGAGGGTGCCGGCAGTGTCGACCATGTCGTCGACCAGAACGCAGGTCCGGCCGTCCACATCACCGATGATGTGCATGACTTCGGACTGGTTGGCCTTGGGACGACGCTTGTCGATGATCGCCAGATCGACGCCCAGGGACTTGGCGACGGCACGGGCACGTACCACGCCACCGATGTCCGGGGAGACGATCATGAGGTTGTCGAAACGCTGGTCTTCGATGTCATCCACCAGAACGGGGGAGCCGTAGATGTTGTCCACGGGGATATCGAAGAAACCCTGGATCTGGTCGGCATGCAGGTCGACGGTCAGCACGCGGTCGATACCGACCACGGTGAGCATGTCGGCCACGACCTTGGCGCTGATCGCCACGCGAGCGGAACGCGGGCGGCGGTCCTGGCGGGCATAGCCGAAGTAGGGGATCACAGCGGTGATACGGGACGCCGAGGAGCGGCGGAAGGCGTCAGCCATCACCACCAGCTCCATCAGGTTGTCGTTGGTGGGCGCGCACGTGGGCTGGATCAGGAAGACGTCCTTACCGCGGACATTTTCGTTGATTTCCGCGCTGATTTCGCCGTCGGAGAACTTGCCTACAGAGGCGTCACCGAGGGGGATATGCAGTTGACGTACGACGCGACGCGCCAGATCGGGGTTGGCGTTCCCCGTGAAGACCATCATCTTGGACACGCGCAGTACCTGCCGGCTGAGGGTGGACCTGATGAATTAAAAAGCTGTTCAAACGCGCGAGGCCTTTGAACAGCTTCTTCGTGTATGGCAGGGGCGGCTGGATTCGAACCAACGCATGGCAGGATCAAAACCTGCTGCCTTACCGCTTGGCGACGCCCCTATATCGTTTAACTACCGTTGCAAGACCTGTTCTACCGAGGACCCTGGGGAGGGTTATGGCAGGGGCGGCTGGATTCGAACCAACGCATGGCAGGATCAAAACCTGCTGCCTTACCGCTTGGCGACGCCCCTGTGTCGGTATAACCGGAGGACTTGCACACTTCTTTCAAGCCAGGTTTTCGAGGCGGCGATGCAGCATCGAGATGTTGCTGCCCTTGGCGACGAAACTTGGCAGAGTGGCCGGAAGTTGGCGGGCGACTTTATCAGCATCGTCCCGGTTTGGGAAGCTCCCAAACACACAAGCTCCGGTGCCGGTTAGTCGGGCAGATGTGAATTTGTTCAACCACATCAGTGCGTTACGAACTTCTGGGTAACGCTTCTCGACCACTGGCTGACAGTCGTTACGACTGCCCCCCTCAAGAAGGCTGCGAAGAGTAATGGGCGCAGAATTCCGTGTCAACTCGGGATCGGTGAAAACTTCTGCTGTGCTGACAAAGACTTGCGGTACGCCGACGAGGAACCAAGGCTCCTCCAGGGTGACCGGTTGCAGGCGCTCGCCGACGCCTTCGGCGAAGGCGGCGCGACCGCGCACGAACACCGGCACGTCGGCACCCAGTGCCAGTCCCAGCTCGGCCAGACGCTCTTCGCCGAGGTGCGTCTGCCAGAGGTGGTCAAGGCCGAGGAGGGTGGTGGCGGCATCGGAACTGCCGCCGCCGATGCCGCCGCCCATGGGCAGGCGTTTGTCGAGCCAGATGTCGGCGCCCAGGCGGGTGCCGGACGCCTGCTGCAGGCTGCGCGCGGCGCGGACGATCAGGTTGCTGTCATGGGGGACGCCGGGCATCTCGGTGCGCAGGAGGATCTCGCCATCCTCACGGAGCGAGAAGCCCAGCTCATCGCCGTGGTCGAGGAACTGGAACAGCGTCTGCAGCTCGTGGTAACCGTCGGGACGGCGCCCGAGGATGTGCAGCATGAGGTTGAGCTTGGCCGGCGCCGGCAGGATCAATTGGGCGTCTTGCATGGCGGAACTCACTGGCCGAGCTGGCGCGGTTGCCAGTCCTTGATCACCAGGGTGACGTCGAGGTCGGCGCCCTTGAGCTTGATGCGCTCGGGCAGGGTGAAGCCGTTCTGCTCGACGTAGCTGAGGTAGTTCACCTCCCAGCCGTCCTGTTCCAGGCGGGAGAGGTGGCTGTCGCTGTCGAGGGTCAGGCGGCTGCGGCTGTCGGGGGCGGGCAGGCCGCGTACCCACCATTGCAGGTGGGAGACGGGCAGGCGCCAGCCGAGCTGTTCTTCCAGCAGGGCTTCGGGGGATTCCGCTTCGAAGCGCCCCTGGTTGGCCACTTCCAGCACGATGGCGCCGGGGTGGCCGGTGAGGCGGGCGGCGCCACGGCCCAGCGGGCCGGACAGGCGGATGTCGTAGTAGTCGCGGCGTTGCAGCCAGAACAGCGTGCCGCTGCCGGAGTCCTTCGGGGCGCGGATGCCGACCTTGCCGGCGATCTGCCAGCCATCGAGGGAGGCGACCTGCTGCTTGTGGGCTTTCCAGAGGGTGGCGTCGCCTTTGCCTTCCACCGATTCACGGGAGGTGAGGCCGGCGCAGCCGGTGAGCAGGAGCAGCGCCCCTGCAGCCAGTAGATGACGTAGACGCATGGATCAGAGGGTCTCGGAACCGGTCAGGCGCTTCAGGGTGCTGCGCAGGATGGGGCTGTCGGGCTGGTTCTTCAGGGCTTCGGCCCACACTTTGCGGGCTTCGTCCTGCTTGCCTTTGACCCACAGCACTTCGCCCAGGTGGGCGGCTACTTCGTGGTCGGGGAAGGCTTCCAGGGCTTGGCGCAGCAGGCGCTCGGCCTCGTCCAGTTTGCCCTGGCGGTAGTTGATCCAGCCGAGGCTGTCGAGGATGGCCGGATCATCCGGCTTGAGCTGGTGCGCCTGTTCCACCAGGGCACGGGCTTCCTCGTAGCGGGTGGTGCGGTCGGCCAGGGTGTAGCCCAGCGCGTTCAGCGCCATGGCGTTCTCGGGCTCGCGCTCGATGATGAAGCGCAGGTCACGCTCCAGTTGGGCCAGGTCGCCGCGCTTCTCGGCCAGCATGGCGCGGGTGTAGAGCAGGTTGAGATCGTCCGGGAACTGCTTCAGCCCCTGGGCGATGGTGGCCCAGGCGTGGTCGATCTGCTGGCGCTCGGCGAAGTTCTCCGCTTCGATCAGGTAGAGCTGGATGGCGTAGTCGGGCTGCGCCTCGCGTGCCTTGGCCAGGTGGCTGGCGGCCTCGTCGCCGCGCTTGGCGTCCAGCAGCAGCTCGGTGTAGCGCAGTTGGGCGGGCAGGTAGTCGTTGCCGGGGCCCACCAGGCCGTATTCGATCAGTGCACTTTCCAGGTCGTTGCGCTTCTCGTAGACCTGGCCGAGGTTGAAGTGGGCGGAGTCGACATGGCTGCCGCGTTCCACCAGTTCCTGCAGGTAGACCTGGGCTTCGTCCCAGGCTTCACCCTCCATGCACACCAGGGCAAGGGAGAAGCGCAGGTCGTCGTCATCGGGGAAGCGCTGGACCAGTCCGGCGAATTCGGACTTGGCTTCGTCCAGCCGGTCGGCCTCCACCAGCAGGCGGGCATAGGTCAGGCGCAGGCGCTTGTCGTCCGGGTGTTGCTTGATGGCGCGCTCCAGCAGCGGCAGGGCGTTGTGGGTGCGGTCCAGGCTTTGCAGCAGGCGGGCACGCAGGAGGATCGGCGGGATCTGCTTGTCGCTGGAGGGCAGGTCTTCCAGCAGGGCCAGGGCGTCTTCGGTGCGGCCGTCCTGTTGCATCAGCACGGCTTTGCCGAACACCAGTTGGCTGTTGTCCGGGTACTTGGCCAGCAGGCGGTCGAAGCTTTGCAGCAGGCCGGCGCGGGTGTCCGGGTCGGTTTCGGCGGCGGACAGGGCGAGGAAGTCGAAATGGGTGTTGCCCTGCTTCTGCAGCACCTTCTCCATGTAGGTCATGGATTCGTCGTAGCGACCGCCACGGGCCAGTTGGATGGCGGCGGCGCGCTGGGCGTCGAGGTTCTCGGGGGCGTTGGTGGCCCAGATCAGCGCGGTGTCCAGCGCGGCCTGGTCGGCGCCCAGGTACTCGGCAATGCGAAAGGCGCGTTCGGCGACGGCGGGGTCCTGGGTGGCGTTGGCCTGCTGGACGTAGTTGCCAAGGGCGATGTCGAAGCGGTTGCGCTGCCCGGCCAGCTCAGCGGTGAGCAGGGCGAACAGCGTGTCGCGGCTGAACGACGCATAGACCTGGGGCTTGGCTTCGGGGGCCTGGGCGCTGTCTTCCACCGGTGGGGTGCCGTCCGTGGATGAAGGGGCCAGGGTCTGGCATCCGCCAAGGAACAGGAAGGCGGTCAGCAACGCGAGGGATTTGTTCATAAGGGGGAAAGGGCGACTAACCTGCGGTCGGAGCATCATGACACAAGCCGCCAGGCAAGCCCATGGGGCCGGACCCCATAGATTGCATGGCGCGTATACAGGCCTGTGACAATGGCAAGCGGTGGTTGTTCTCACTGAATCGAAGTAGGACAATTGCGCGCCTTCCGTATCCGTTAGCGACCCTGCATGGCCTTTCTAGCCCTCGGTATCAACCACAAAACCGCCTCCGTGGATGTGCGCGAGCGCGTGGCTTTTACTCCCGAGCAGATGGTCGAGGCCCTGCAGCAGCTTTGCAGCCTCACTCCCAGCCGCGAGGCGGCGATCCTCTCCACCTGCAACCGCAGCGAGCTCTACCTGGAGCAGGACGAAATCTGTGCCGACGAGGTGCTGACCTGGCTGGCCGGCTACCACAACCTCAGCCTCGAAGAACTGCGTGCCTGTGCCTATGTGCACCACGATGCCGCTGCCGTGCGCCACATGATGCGCGTGGCCTCTGGCTTGGACTCCATGGTCCTCGGCGAGCCGCAGATCCTCGGGCAGATGAAGTCCGCCTACGCCGTGGCGCGTGAGGCCGGCACCGTCGGGCCGTTGCTGGGGCGCCTGTTCCAGGCCACCTTCAGCACCGCCAAGACCGTGCGCACCGACACCGCCATCGGCGAGAACCCGGTCTCCGTGGCCTTCGCCGCCGTCAGTCTGGCCCGGCAGATCTTCTCCAGCCTGAGCCGCAGCCAGGCGCTGCTGATCGGCGCCGGCGAGACCATCACCCTGGTCGCCCGCCACCTGCACGAGCAGGGCGTCAAGCGCATCGTCGTCGCCAACCGCACCCTGGAGCGCGCCAGCCTGCTGGCCGAACAGTTTGGTGCCCACGCGGTGCTGCTGGCCGACATCCCGGACGAGCTGGTCAACAGCGACATCGTCATCAGTTCCACCGCCAGCCAGTTGCCGATCCTCGGCAAGGGCGCCGTGGAGCGCGCGCTGAAGCAGCGCAAGCACAAGCCGATCTTCATGGTCGACATCGCCGTCCCCCGCGACATCGAGCCCGAAGTGGGCGAGCTGGACGACGTCTACCTCTATACCGTCGATGACCTCCATGACGTGGTCGAGGAGAACCTCAAGAGCCGCCAGGGCGCTGCCCAGGCCGCCGAGGAGCTGGTCAGCGGTGGCGTCGACGAGTTCATGCAGCGCCTGCGCGAGCTGGCCGCGGTGGACGTGCTGCGCGCCTACCGCCAGCAGGCCGAGCGGCTGCGCGACGAGGAGCTGGCCAAGGCCCAGCGTATGCTGGTCAACGGCGCCGCCCCGGAAGATGTCCTCGCCCAACTGGCCCGTGGCCTCACCAACAAGCTGCTGCACGCCCCCAGCGTGCAGTTGAAGAAACTCTCCGCCGACGGCCGCTTCGATGCGCTGGCCGTGGCCCAGGAACTCTTCGCCCTCGACGAGGGCCCGGACAAGCACCCTCAATGAAAGCGTCACTGCTCAAGAAGCTCGACATCCTCCAGGATCGTTACGAGGAGCTCACCGCATTGCTCGGCGATGCCGAGGTCATCAGCGACCAGACCCGCTTCCGCGCCTACTCCAAGGAGTACGCCGAGGTCGAGCCGGTCATCCTCGCCTTCCGCGAGTTCCGCAAGGTGCAGGACGACCTCGAAGGCGCCCAGGCGCTGCTCAAGGACAGCGACCCGGACCTGCGTGAAATGGCCGAAGAGGAAGTCGCCCAGGCCCGCGAGCAATTGGTGGGTCTGGAGGCACGCCTGCAGCGCATGCTGCTGCCCAAGGACCCCAACGACGGCCGCAACGTGTTCCTCGAGATCCGCGCCGGCACCGGCGGCGACGAGGCGGCGATCTTCTCCGGCGACCTGTTCCGCATGTACTCGCGCTATGCCGAACGGCAGGGCTGGCGGGTGGAGATCCTCTCCGAGAACGAGGGCGAGCACGGCGGTTATAAAGAGGTGATCGCCCGTGTCGAGGGCGATAACGTCTACGCCAAGCTCAAGTTCGAATCCGGCGCCCACCGTGTGCAGCGCGTGCCGGAGACCGAGTCCCAGGGCCGCATCCACACCTCCGCCTGCACCGTCGCCGTGCTCCCCGAACCGGACGAGCAGGCCGCTATCGAGATCAACCCGGCGGACCTGCGCATCGACACCTACCGTTCCTCCGGCGCCGGCGGCCAGCATGTCAACAAGACCGACTCCGCCGTGCGCATCACCCACATCCCCAGCGGGATCGTGGTCGAGTGCCAGGAAGAGCGCTCCCAGCACAAGAACCGCGCCAAGGCCATGGCCTGGCTCGCGGCCAAGCTGAACGACCAGCAGGAAGCCGCCGCGCACAAGGAAATCTCCGAGACCCGCAAGCTGCTGGTGGGCTCCGGGGACCGTTCCGAGCGCATCCGCACCTACAACTACCCCCAGGGCCGGGTCACCGACCACCGCATCAACCTGACCCTCTACGCCCTGGACGACGTGCTCGCCGGCAGCGTGGAAGCCGTCATCGAGCCGCTGCTGGCGGAATACCAGGCCGACCAGTTGGCCGCCCTCGGAGACTGACCGTGAGCATCATCGCCAGCCTGTTGAGCGACCCCCGTCTGCCGGACTCGCCCAGCCCCCGCCTGGACGCCGAACTGCTGCTCGCCGCCGCCCTCGGCAAGCCGCGCAGCTTCCTGCACACCTGGCCCGAACGGGTGGTCAGCGGCGAGGCAGCCGAGCGCTACGCCCGCTACCTCGAACGCCGCCGCCAGGGCGAGCCTGTGGCCTATATCCTCGGCCACCAGGGCTTCTGGAGCCTGGACCTGGAAGTCGCCCCGCACACCCTGATTCCCCGCCCCGACACCGAGCTGCTGGTGGAAACCGCCCTGGCCCTGGTCACGCTGCCCCAGGCCCGCGTGCTCGATCTCGGCACCGGCACCGGGGCCATCGCCCTGGCGTTGGCCTGTGAGCGCCAGGGCTGGCAGGTCACCGGCGTCGACCGCATCAGCGAGGCCGTGGCCCTGGCCGAGCGCAACCGCGAGCGCCTCGGGCTGGGCAATGCCGCCTTCCGCGAGAGCCACTGGTTCAGCGCCCTGGGCGCCGAGTGCTATGACCTGATCGTCAGCAACCCGCCCTACATCGCCGCCCAGGACCCGCACCTGGCCCAGGGCGACGTGCGCTTCGAGCCCAGCAGCGCGCTGGTGGCCGGTGCCGACGGGCTGGACGACATCCGCCTGATCGTCAGCCAGGCGCCCGCGCACCTGAATGCCGGAGGCTGGCTGCTGCTGGAACACGGCTATGACCAGGCCGCTGCCGTGCGCGAACTGCTCGCCCGCGAAGGCTTAGACGCCGTGGAAAGCCGTCGCGACCTGGGCGGCCACGAACGCATCAGCCTGGGCCGCCGGCCATGCTGAGCGACGAGGAACTGCTCCGCTACAGCCGGCAGATCCTCCTGCCACAGATCGACGTCGACGGGCAGCTCCGGCTCAAGCAAGGTCGCGTGCTCATCGTCGGTCTCGGTGGCCTGGGGTCCCCTGTCGCCCTCTACCTGGCCGCCGCCGGTGTCGGCGAGCTGCACCTGGCCGACTTCGACAGCGTCGACCTGACCAACCTGCAGCGCCAGGTGATCCACGACAGTGCCAGCGTCGGCGTGCTCAAGGTGGAGTCGGCCATGACCCGCCTGGCCGCACTCAACCCCGGCGTGCGCCTGGTGCCGATCACCCGCGCGCTCGACGCGGACAGCCTGGCGGCTGCCGTGGCCCAGGTGGACGTGGTGCTCGATTGCACCGACAACTTCGGCACCCGCGAGGCGGTCAACGCTGCCTGCGTGGCGGCTGGCAAGCCGCTGGTGTCCGGCGCCGCCATCCGCCTCGACGGCCAGCTCTCGGTGTTCGACCCGCGCCGCGACGACAGCCCCTGTTACCACTGCCTCTACGGCCACGGCAGCGAAGCCGAGCTGACCTGCAGCGAGGCCGGCGTGGTCGGCCCGCTGGTGGGCCTGGTGGGCAGCCTGCAGGCCCTGGAGGCGCTCAAGCTGCTGGCCGGTTTCGGCGAGCCGCTGGTGGGGCGCCTGCTGCTGGTGGATGCCCTGGGTACCCGCTTCCGCGAGCTGCGGGTCAAGCGCGACCCGGCCTGCAGCGTCTGTGGCGAGCGCCATGCCTGACCGCACGCCGATCGGGGTCTTCGACTCCGGCGTGGGCGGCCTCTCGGTGCTGCGCGAGATTCGCGCGCTGCTGCCGGCCGAATCCCTGCTCTACGTGGCCGACAGCGGCCACGTGCCCTATGGCGAGAAGAGCCCCGAGTTCATCCGCGAGCGCAGCCAGCGCATCGCCGACTTCCTCCTCGGACAGGGCGCCAAGGCCCTGGTCCTGGCCTGCAACACCGCCACCGCCGCAGCGGTGGCCGACCTGCGCGCGCGCCACCCGTACCTGCCCATCGTTGGCATGGAACCGGCGGTCAAGCCGGCGGCTCGTGCAACCCGCAGCGGCGTGGTGGGCGTGCTGGCCACCACCGGCACCCTCAGGAGTGCCAAGTTCGCTGCCTTGCTCGACCGCTTCGCCGGGGATGTGAAAGTGGTGACCCAGCCCTGCCCGGGGCTGGTGGAGCGCATCGAGGCCGGCGACCTGGGCGGGCCGGCGACTCGCGCGCTGTTGCAGGGCTACGTCCAGCCCCTGCTGGAAGCGGGCTGCGACACGCTGATCCTCGGTTGCACCCATTACCCCTTCCTGCGCCCGCTGCTGCGGGAGCTGGTGCCGGAGTCGGTGAGCCTGGTGGACACCGGCGCTGCGGTGGCGCGCCAGTTGCAGCGTCTGTTGCAGACCGGCAATGCCCTCGCCGAAGGCGAAGCAGCACCCTGCCGTTTCTGGAGTTCCGGGGATGCCAGCGCGTTGCAGGCGGTATTGCCGGTGTTGTGGGGAGAATGCGGCGAAGACGTGCAGCCGCTGCCGGTGTAAAAAACTCTGAACTCTCCGTTCGTCGCCTTTCTCTTAGAACCAGCCACTCTATAATTCGCTCAACTCCTAGCGTGGTCCCCCTCCTGATCAGCCTGAATAAGGAAGTTTCCATTATGAAGAAACTGTTTTCCCTGGCTGCCCTCGCAGCCCTGTGCGTGGCTCCAGTCCTGAACGCCCAGGCCGCCGACGTCTCCCTCGACATCGGCCAGACCGGTGACTCCACCATGGTCTACCGCCTGGGTACGCAGTTCGACTTCGGCACCCGCTGGTTGGAAAGCAGCGTCGGTCATCTCACCGGCTACTGGGATGCTGGCTACACCTACTGGGACGGCGACGACACCGCCAGCAACCACAGCGTTTCCTTCGCCCCGGTGTTCGTCTACGAATTCGCCGGCGAGAGCGTGAAACCCTATGTCGAGGCCGGCATCGGCGTGGCGCTGTTCTCCAGCACCGAGCTGGAGGACAACAAGCTGGGCTCCTCCTTCCAGTTCGAGGACCGCATCGGCGCGGGCCTGCGCTTCAACGGCCAGGAAGTCGGCGTGCGCGCCATCCACTACTCCAACGCGGGCATCAAGCAGCCCAACAATGGCGTAGAGGCCTACACCCTGCACTACCGCGTCGCCTTCTAAGAGCCCGTCCATCATCGGCTGCGCGCCTCTGGCTCGCGCCGCCATGAACGGTCAAGCCCCCGCTCCCCTATGGGGAGCGGGCGTTCTGTTTCTTCTTCGATTGATTTCCAGCGCCCACGAGCACTGGTCACCCCGTGTCGCGCCTCAGCGCGCGGGCGCCAGCCGGGCTGCCAGCGTGTGCAGCAGCGGGAACACCAGCGCCCAGATCGCCGCCAGCAGCGCCAGGCTCGTCACCTGACCCAGTGGCAGGCCCACGTCCGCCAGGCGCGCGCCGGCGTAGTAGGAGAGCGGCCCGCCGAGGGCGCCGAGCAGCGCCGACAGCCACAGCGGGCGTGCGCTCCAGGCCAGGCAGTGGCGCAGGGTGGTGGCCAGCAGGGCCCAGAGCAGGATCAGCCAGAGCGGCGCCCAGCGGCTCTCCCCGGCGAAATCGAACAGCCCCAGATTGAGCAGCAGGCTGTCCAGCGCCGCACCCAGCAGGGCGACGGCCGCCACCAGCGGCAGCTCCTGGCGCCAGTGGGCGACGAGGCTCAGGTGCAGCGCCAGCGCGCCCAGCGGTACCAGCAGCAGGAGCGGGTGCTGGCTGGCGAACACGCAGGCGAACCATCCGCCCTGGAAGGCCAGGGCGTTCAGCCCGTTCGCCAGCAGCGGCGGCAACTTACGCATCCAACTGGCCGAGCAGCGGGGCGTGGCGGGCGCCGGGCTTGGCCAGCAGCAACTGGGCAGTGCCGATGGCACGTTCCAGGAAGCCGCCTTCGCAGTAACACAGGTAGAACTCCCACAGCCGGTAGAAGTAGGCGTCGTAACCCAGGCCCTCCAGCTCGCTGCGGGCGCGGGCGAGGTTTTCGTGCCAGGCGCGCAGGGTGCGGGCGTAGTCGGTGCCGAAGTCTTCCATGTGCACCAGGTTCAGGTCGCTGGCCTCGGTGGCCACCTGCAGCATGCGGGTGACCGAGGGCAGGGCGCCGCCCGGGAAGATGTAGCGCTGGATGAAGTCCACGCTGCGCCTGGCCTGCTCGTAGCGCTGGTCGCGGATGGTGATGGCCTGCAGCAGCATCAGGCCGTCGTCCTTCAGCAGGCGCGCGCACTGGGCGAAGTAGGTGGGCAGGAAGCGGTGGCCCACGGCCTCGATCATCTCGATGGAGACCAGCTTGTCGAAGCGGCCCTCCAGGTCGCGGTAGTCCTTCAGCAACACCTCCACGCGGTCCTGCAGGCCCAGTTCGGCGATGCGCTTCTGGCAGTGGGCGTGCTGCTCGTGGGAGAGGGTCACGCTGGTGACCTTGCAGCCGAAGCGGGTGGCGGCGTGGATGGCCATGCCGCCCCAGCCGCTGCCGATCTCCAGCAGGTGGTCGTCGGGGGTCAGGCGCAGTTTCTGGCAGATGCGCTCCAGCTTGTTCAGCTGCGCGGCCTCCAGGGACTGCTCCGGGTGCTCGTACTGGGCCGCCGAGTACATCATCGTCGGGTCCAGCATGCGTTCGAACAGGTCGTTGCCCAGGTCGTAGTGGGCGGAGATGTTGCGCTGGGAGCCGGCGCGGGTGTTGCGGTTGAGCCAGTGCAGGCCGTGCAGCAGCGGACGGCCGAGCAGCGCCAGGCCGCCCTCCATGTCGTCCAGCACGTCGAGGTTGGCGACGAACACGCGGATCACCGCCGTCAGGTCCGGGGTGGTCCAGTAGCCGTGAACGTAGGCTTCGCCGGAGCCGATGGAGCCGTTGCTGGCCACCAGCGCCCAGGCTGCCGGATCAAGGACCTCGATGCGCGCCCGCAGGGTGGCGCGCGGGTCGCCGTAGACGTGCTCCTCGCCGTCTTCCAGCACGGTGAGCTGGCCGTGGCGCAGTTGCGCCAGGCGCGAGGTCACCAGCCGCCTCAGCAGGCCGCTGGCCAGGCCGTTGCCGCCGAACAGACCGGTCCGGGCGAGGCTAGGGTTTTTCATGGTCATGCTCCTGGGAAAGCGGGACGGCAACGCGGTAGGCGTCCGCCGCCACCTGATGGTTGAAGATGGGTGTGCGTTTGATCAGCAGGCGCAGGGCCTGCCAGTAGATGGCCAGGCCGGTCTTGGCGGTCATCCAGGGGAAGCGTGCGAGGTAGCCATGCAGGCTGCCCCGGTCCAGTGGTTCGCGGGTCAGGTCGAGGGTGGCGTCGAAGGCGCGTTGGCCCTCGCGCCAGTTTTCGATATGCACCCCCAGGCGCTGGCTCACCGGGGTGAAGGCCATCCGGTAGGTCATGTCGCGGGGCATGAAGGGCGAGACGTGGAACGCCTTGTCCACCTGGATGCGCTGGGCGCCGTCGCCCTGGGCCGGCACCACGTAGTGGTAGCGCTCGCGCCAGGGGGTGTTGGTCACCTCGCAGAGGATGGCCGCCAGGCGGCCGTCGGCGTGGTGGCAGTAGTAGAAGCTGGCCGGGTTGAAGGCCAGGCCCCAGCTGCGCACCTGGGTCAGCAGGCACACCGGGCCCTCCGGCCGCTCGCCGAGGGCTTCGGCCACCAATTGGCGGGCCGCCTCGGCCAGGGGCTGGCCGTTGGCGGTGTAGGCGCACAGGTAGTCCCGCTCGCGGAAGGAGAACGGCGCGAAGCGCCCGCTGCCGGCCAGGGGTGACAGGCCGAGCACCGCCTCGCGTTCGTCCAGGTCCAGGTACAGCAGACCGATGCGGTAGCGGAAGGCGTGGGCCCGCGGGCTGTGCCGGCGGTGCTGCACCCAGCCGCTGTAAAGGGCGCTGTTCACAGGTTTTCCCCGAATGCACGGGCCACGCGCAGGGCGCTGACCACGCCGTCCTCATGGAAACCGTTGGCCCAGTAGGCGCCACAGAAATGGCTGTGCTGCTGGCCACTGATTTCCGCCCAGCGAGCCTGAGCCTGCATGCCGGCCAGGCTGTACTGGGGATGAGCGTAGGTGAAGCGCGCGAGGATGCGTGCCGGGTCGATGGCGTCGGTCTGGTTGAGGCTGACGCAGAAGGTTTCCGGTGCCTCGATGCCTTGCAGGCGGTTCATGTCGTAGGTCACGGCTGCCGGCTGGTGGGCCGGGCCGCCGAGGCGGTAGTTCCAGCTCGCCCAGGCCAGCTTGCGGCGAGGCAGCAGGCGGGCGTCGGTGTGCAGCACCACCTCGTTGTCGGCGTAGGGCAGGGCGCCGAGGATCTCGCGCTCGGCCTGGCTCGGCTCGGCCAGCAGGCTCAGGGCCTGGTCGCTGTGGCAGGCGAACACCACCTGGTCGAAGCGTTCGGCGCCGGCGGCGCTGTGCACGGTCACCCCGTCGCCATCGCGCTCCACGCGGCTGACCGGGCAGGCCAGGCGGATGCGTTCGGCAAAGCTCTCTGTCAGGGGCGCCACGTAGCTGCGCGAGCCGCCGCTGATGACCCGCCACTGCGGGCGGTCGTTGACCGAGAGCAGCCCGTGGTTCTTGAAGAAGCGCACGAAGAAGGCCAGGGGGAAGGCCAGCATGTCTTCCAGTGAGGTGGACCAGATGGCCGCGCCCATGGGCACCAGGTAATGGTCGCGGAAGCGCTGGCCGTAGCCGCGCTCGCGCAGGTAGTCACCGAGGGTGGCGGTGGCGGGCACGCGGCCGCTGTCGAGGTCGGCCAGGGATTCGCGGTTGAAGCGCAGGATGTCCCGCAGCATGCCCAGGAACCCCGGGGAGAGCAGGTTGCTGCGCTGGGCGAACAGGCTGTTGAGGTTGTTGCCGTTGTATTCCAGGCCGCTGACCGGGTCGCACACGGAGAAGCTCATCTCGGTGGGCTGGTGGGCCACGCCGAGCTGCTCCATGAGGCGGATGAAGTTCGGGTAGGTCCAGTCGTTGAACACGATGAACCCGGTGTCCACTGCGTAGCTGCGCCCGTGCAGGGTGACGTCCACGGTGTGGGTGTGGCCGCCGATCCAGTCGCTGGCTTCGAACACCTGGATGTCGTGGCGGCGGTTCAGCAGGTAGGCCGTGGTGAGGCCGGCGATGCCGCTGCCGATGATGGCGATCTTCATGAAGGGGCTCCGTTGCGCGACAGGCGTTTGCCGATGGCCAGTCGCAGCCGCGCGGGCAAGCTCCCGAGCAGGCCGAGGGTGAGGATGAAGGGGCGCGGGAAAGCGATGTCCAGCGGGCGGCGTTCCAGGCGGTCGGCGATGTAGCGGGCGGCCCGCTCCACCGGCCAGCGCATGGGCATGGGGAAGTCGTTGCGCTGGGTCAGCGGGGTGTCGACGAAGCCGGGGCTGACCACGGTGACGTCGATGCCTTCGCTGGCCAGGTCCACCCGCAGCGATTGCAGCAGGTAGCGCAGGCCCGCCTTGGAGGCGCCATAGGCTTCGGCGCGGGGCAGTTCGAACAGGGTCACGGCGCTGGCCACGCCCACCAGATGGGGGGCGCGGCCGGCCCGCAGCAGCGGCAGGGCCGCCTCGATGCAGCGGGCGCTGCCCACCAGGTTGAGGTTGACCACCCGGGCCACCATGTCGGCGTCGAACTGGCGGGCGTCGAGGTATTCGCAGGTGCCGGCGTTGAGGATGGCGGTGTCCAGCGCGCCCCAGTGCGCCTTGATGTGCTCGCCGATGTCAGCGGCCACGCCGGGGGCGCCGAGGTCACCGGGCAAGGCCAGTACCTGGCCGGGATAGCGCT
Source organism: Pseudomonas sp. 1D4 (assembly GCF_001728925.1). Taxonomy (NCBI): domain Bacteria; kingdom Pseudomonadati; phylum Pseudomonadota; class Gammaproteobacteria; order Pseudomonadales; family Pseudomonadaceae; genus Pseudomonas; species Pseudomonas sp. 1D4. Next base: position 12,419 of record NZ_LXJQ01000052.1, on the reverse strand, counting down.
GCTCGAAGGCTTGCAGCGCGGCCAGCGAGCGCGCGGTGAGGGCCAGGTGGTGGCCCTGTTCCAGCAGGCACTCGGCCAGGGCGGCGCCGATGCCGCTGCTGGCACCGGTGAGCCAGATGCGTCGGATGTTCATGCCAATCTCCCTTTCAGCCAGTGGATGACCCGCCCCATCAGCGGCAGGTGTTCGTAGAGCAGTGCGCCTGCGTCGAAATAATCACGGTGGTGGTACACGCGGCCGTCGCGCCAGCGCAGGTGCGAGCAGCCCTCCACGGCGATCTCGCGGCCACCGGCCAGGCGTGGGTGGCGGTAGCGCATGGTCCAGCGCAGGTAGCCCTCGCCCTCTCCGACGCTGTCGTGGCCGTGGAACTGGAAGGCCAGGGCCTCGACGTTCTCGTACAGCTCGGCGAAGTAGCGGCGCAGTGCGGTCAGGCCCTCGATGCGGTGCAGCGGGTCCTGGAACACCACGTCGTCGCTGTAGAGCTGGCCCAGGCGGTCCAGGCTGTCGCGGCCGATGGCGGCGAAGTCCTCGGCGAAGCGCGGCAGGAAGGCGTCCATCAGCGGGGCTCCTTGGGCAGGTCGCGGAAGGCGGCGATGGCGCGGTCACGGCTGGCCGCCAGGTCCACCAGCGGGCGCGGGTAGCCCTGCACGCCGAACAGCCCGCCGAGGGCGGACGGGTCGTGCACGGCGTCGTCGTCCAGGCGGCCCAGCTCCGGCAGCCACTGGCGCAGGAAGCGCGCCTTGGGATCAAAGCGACGGGATTGGGTGACCGGGTTAAACACGCGGAAGTAGGGCACGGAGTCGGTGCCGGTGGAGGCGCTCCACTGCCAGCCGCCGTTGTTGGCGGCCAGGTCGCCGTCGACCAGATGGCGCATGAACCAGCGCTCGCCTTCGCGCCAGTCGATGAGCAGGTTCTTCGTCAGGTACATGGCGGTGATCATGCGCAGGCGGTTGTGCATCCAGCCGGTGGCGAGCAGTTGACGCATGGCGGCGTCGACGATGGGCACGCCGGTGCGGCCCTGCTGCCAGGCTTCCAGGTCGGCGGGGGCGTCGCGCCAGGGCAGCGCTTCGGTCTCCGGGCGGAAGGCGCGGAGCCGGCTGACGCGGGGATAGCCCACCAGGATGTGCTTGTAGAACTCGCGCCAGAGCAGTTCGTTTATCCAGGTCACGGCGCCTTCGCTGCCGCTGTCGAACTCGCCGCGGTTCTGCGTCAGGGCGGCGTGCAGGCACTGGCGGGGGGAGACCACGCCGGCCGCGAGGTAGGGCGAGAGCTGGCTGGTGCCGGGCTCGGCGGGCAGGTCGCGGCGGTCACGGTAGCCGTGCAGGTCATCCTCGGTGAAGGCCGCCAGGCGGGCCAGGGCTGCGCGTTCACCAGCGGGCCACAGGTCACGCAGGCTCTGCGGCGGGGTCGGGAAGCCGTCCACGGCTTCCGGCAGCGGGTCGCTGGTCACATTCAGCGGCGCCTGGGCGGCGGGCAGCGGCAGGCACGGAGGCAGGGCGCTGTGCAGGCGCTCGTAGCAGACCTTGCGGAACTGGCTGTAGACCTGGAAGTAGCCGCCGGTGCGGGTCAGTACGCTGCCGGGACGCAGCAGCAACTGGTCGAGGTGGCTGTGCAGGATGATGCCGTCGCGGGCCAGGCGGGCGCGCACGGCCTCGTCTCGGCGCTGCTCGTGGATGCCGTATTCCTCGTTGACCTGGACGCTGCCCACGGCCTGCTCGCGGCACAGTTGGGCGATGACCTCGGGCGCTTCGTCCCAATGGCCGATGTGGCGCACCAGCAGCGGCACGTTCAGGGCCTGCAGCTCGCGTCGCAGTTCGACGAGGTTGCGCAGCCAGAAGTCGACCTTGGCCGGTGCGTCATCGTGGGCCTGCCACTGGCCGGGGCTGACCAGGAACAGGGCGAGGGTCGGGCCGGCCTGGAGGGCGGCGGTCAGGGCGGTGTTGTCGTGGACCCGCAGGTCGCACCGGAACCAGATCAGTTGCTGCATGGGAACCTCAGGAGCCGACCAGCAGGCCGAGCCCGTACAGGGTGTTCAGGGCCGCGACCGGGTCGTCGGCCAGGTGGATGTCGGGGTGGTCGTGCTCCAGCGGTGCCAGCGCTTCGCGGTGGATGCGCACGGCGGCGCCGCTGAGCAGCACCGGGCAGGCGTGGCCCATCAGCAGTCGCGGCAACTGCCCGTTCAATGCGTGGTCGGCGTGGAAGGCCAGGGCGCGGGGCTCCATGCGGGCCAGGGCCAGCGGCAGCTCGGCCACCGGCACCGGCCACTCCAGCACCTCCACCGGGCAGCCGGTGTTGCTCGCCAGCCAGGCGGTGAGCCAGAGGCCGGGGTTCATCGGCTGCTCGCAGGGGTTGATCAGCAGCAGCGGCGCGCCGCTGTTCTGGCGGTTGTTGTGGTGGATGCGGGTGCCCAGCTTGCTGCGCAGCCAGGCATTGAAGAAGACCCGCTCCAGCCGCGCGCCGTACTGGTCGCGCCAGCGGCTTTCCAGTTGGGTGAGCAGCGGTAGCAGCAGTTGCTGGCACAGGGTGTGGGGCGGGTAGAGCGACAGGGCCGCGTTGAAGCGCTCGTCCAGGCGCCGGTCGGCGAGGGCGTCGATGGCTTCCAGCAGCTTGGCGCGCTGTTCGTCCCACTGGGAGGTGATGTCGATGTCCGGGCTCTGGCCGCCGCGCAGCAGGGCCTTGACCTGGCTGACCGGCACGCCGCGGTCCAGCCAGGCGAGCACGGCGCGGATGCGCGCCAGGTGCCCGGCGTCGTAGAGGCGGTGGCCCTTGGCGGTGCGGTGGGGCAGCACCAGGCCGTAGCGCCGCTCCCAGGCGCGCAGGGTCACGGCGTTGACGCCGGTGAGCCGCGATACGTCGCGAATCGGCAGCAGGCCGCGTTCCAGGGCTGCCTGGCACTCGGCGTCGAGGGGGAGGTCGTCCTGTTCGTCCATGGTCAGATGGCGTTGCGCAGGCTGAGGTCTTCGGGATGCGGTTGCAGGTAGGCCTGCTGCGCGATGTAGGGGTGCGGGTGGCGGGCGAAGTGGTGCTTGAGCAGGGTCATGGGCACCACCAGCGGCACGATGCCGGCGCGGTACTTGTCGATCAGGGCCTGCATTTCGGCCTTCTCCTCGCGGGACAGGGCGTCCTTCAGGTAACCCGACAGGTGCTGCAGGACGTTGCTGTGGGTGCCTCGGGTGGCGCAGCGGCTGAGGCCCTTCATCAGCTCGCTGAAGTAGCGCGGCGCCAGTTCCTCGGGGTGGTGTTCGCCGATGCCGCCGAGCATCCGCCCCAGGGCGCGGTAGCGCGCGGGGTCGCTGGCCATCAACTGGTATTTGTAGCGGGCGTGGAATGCGAGGATGCCGCGCCGGGTCAGCCCCTCGGCCTGCAGAGCGCGCCATTCGGCGTGGGCGTAGACGCGGGTGAGGAAGTTTTCCCGCAGCACCGGGTCGCACAGGCGGCCTTCTTCCTCCACCGGCAGGTCGGGGCGGGCGGCGCAGAAGGTCTCGGCGAACAGGCCGCGCCCGCCGCCTTCGGCGGGGTAGCCGTTGTCCTGGTAGACCTTGACCCGGTAGAGGCCGCAGGAGGGCGACTTCTGCATGAAGATGAAGCCGTCCAGGTCGTCCAGGCGCTCGGCGGTCTGCCGGCCGTAGTCGCGCAGGGCGTCGCTGACGTCACGCTCGTCGCGGCTGCCGACGGCGCGCGGGGCGGCGGGGTCGCCCACCAGGCGCAGGGTCGGGCGCGGCGTGCCGAGGCCGATGCCGACCTCCGGGCAGACGCGGACGAATTCCAGGTGGCGGGCGAGGAACTGGCTGCACAGGCGGGATTCCTTGTGCCCGCCATTGAAGCGGACTTCCTCGCCCATCAGGCAGGCGCTGATGCCGATCTTGGGGGGCTGGGCAGTGGGGGCGCTGGACATGCGGTGCCTCGGATGAACTTGTACAGGTTCTAGGGTTTGTACAACCTGTGTTCATCATAGGCGTGCCGTTGTACAAATCAATAGCCTTGTACAACTTTTCCGGCGACCTGTCCGGGGTCGCCGGTGGGACGGTGCGCGACCGTCAGAGGTGTTCGAGCAGGCGGCGGGCGGCGTCCTGTCCGCTCAGCCAGGCACCTTCCACGCGGCCGGAGCTGCACCAGTCGCCGCAGGCGTAGAGCCCCAGGTCGGCATCGGCCAGGGCGCCCCATTCGTGGGCCTGGGTCGGGCGTGCGTAGAGCCAGCGGTGGGCCAGGGTGAAGGCTGGCGGCGGCACGGCACAGCCGATCAGCTCGGCGAAGGCGCCGTAGAGCTGCTCGATCACCGCTTCCTTGGGCAGGTCCAGGTGCTGGCGGCTCCAGGCGCTGGTGGCATGCAGCACCCAGGTGTCCTGGCTGTTGTCGCGGCCGGGCTTGGTGCGGTTGCGCGCCACCCAGTCGAGCCCGCTGCCTTGCACGAAGCAGCCTTCGACGGGCGTCTCCAGGGGCTTTTCGAAGGCCAGGGCCACGGCCCAGGTGGGCTCCATGGCCACGCTGGCGGCGACCCCGGCGAGCTTGGGGGCGGCGGCCAGCAGGGTAGTGGCCTGGGGCGCGGGGGTGGCGATGATGACGTGGCTGAAGGGGCCGTGGCTCTGGCCCTCGGCATCCAGCAGGCTCCAGTGCTGCTCGCCGCGGAACACCTCGGTGATGCGGCAACTGAAGTTCACCGGCAGCGCGCCCATCAGGGCCCGGGTGATGGCGCTCATGCGCGGGGTGCCGACCCAGCGCACCTGCTCGTCCGGGGAGGGCGAGAGGGTGCCGTTGCGGAAGTTGTAGAGGGTGGGCGTCCACTCGGCGACCCAGCCGCGTTCGCGCCATTGCTGGACGACTTCGTTGAAGCGGCGGTCGCGGGCGGTGAAGTACTGCGCGCCCAGGTCCAGGGAGCCGGCGTCGCTGCGCTTGCTGGCCATGCGTCCGCCACTGCCGCGGCTCTTGTCGAAGAGCTGTACGGCATGCCCGGCGGCGCTCAGCGCCTGGGCGGCGGAGAGGCCTGCGAGGCCGGTCCCGATGATTGCGATGGGTGTGTTCATGGTCTACCTCGATACCTTATGCGTGACTGCAGGTCGGGCTGACAAACCTGTACAGATTGCTTGAATTGTACAGGGATGATCGGTTCCAATCGCGATGCCTTCAAGGGGTGTGACCGTGATGGAGCCAACCTGTGCCCCGTCATGATTCAGACTAGGGCGATATTTCCAGTTGGTGCCATGCGAGGAGGATGCCATGCACATATTGCTGACCGGCGGTACTGGGTTGATCGGAAGCGCCCTGTGCCGGCGCTGGGTTGCCGAAGGCCACCAACTGACGGTGCTGAGCCGCCGGCCCCAGGATGTACCGCGCCTGTGCACCGCTTCGGTGCGTGGTATCGCCCGGCTGGAAGACTATGGAGACGGCCCGCTGGACGCGGTGGTGAACCTCGCCGGCCAACCCGTTGCCGACCGCCCCTGGACCCGTGCCCGCAAGGCCAGCCTGCTGGCCAGCCGCGTGGCGCTGACCGAGCGCCTGGTGGCCTGGCTGGGTACCCGCAGCCAGCGCCCGGCGCTGCTGCTCAACGGCTCGGCGGTGGGCTGGTACGGCGACGGCGGCGAGCGCGAGCTGCGTGAGGACGCGCCACCCGGACAAGGCGATTTCGCCAGCGAGCTGTGCCAGGCCTGGGAAGATGCCGCCCGTGACGCCGAGGCTCTGGGCATCCGCGTGGTGCTGCTGCGCATCGGCCTGGTGATGTCGCCCCGTGGCGGCTTTTTGTCGCGCCTGCTGCCGCAATTCCGCTTCGGCCTCGGCGGCACCATGGGCAGCGGACGCCAGTGGTGGCCGTGGATTCATTTGGAAGATCAAATCGCCGCGATGGATTTTCTTTTGCGGCTGGACGGCGCGAGCGGTCCCTATAATGCGTGCGCGCCGCAGCCGGCCCGCAACGCCGACTTCGCCCGCAGCCTGGGCCGTGCCCTCGGGCGGCCGGTCTGGCTGCCGACGCCGGCCGCGGTGCTGCGGCTTCTGCTGGGGGAGATGTCGATCCTGATGATCGGCGGCCAGCGGGCCCTGCCCAGCCGACTGCTGGAGGCCGGCTTCACCTTTCGTTTCAACGACCTCGACCAGGCGCTGGCTGACCTGGTCGGGACCAAGAAGGATGTTCCATGACCGATCACGCGCTGCTGCTGGTGAACCTGGGTTCGCCGTCCTCCACCTCGGTGGAGGACGTGCGCCGCTACCTCAACCAGTTCCTCATGGACCCCTACGTCATCGACCTGCCCTGGCCGCTGCGCCGCCTGCTGGTGTCGCTGATCCTGATCAAGCGGCCGGCGCAGTCGGCCCATGCCTACGCCTCCATCTGGTGGCCCGAGGGCTCGCCGCTGGTGACCCTCAGCCGCCGTCTGCAAGAGGCCACCCGGCCGTTCTGGCCCCACGGGCCGGTGGCCCTGGCGATGCGCTACGGCGAGCCCTCCATCGAGAACACCCTGCAGGAACTGGTGCGCCAGGGTGTCAAGCGCGTGACGCTGGCGCCGCTGTACCCGCAGTTCGCCGACAGCACCACCACCACCGTCGAACAGGAGACGCGCCGGGTCATCGCGGCCTACGGGCTCAAGCTCCAGGTGCAGGTGCTCGACCCCTTCTACGATCAGCCCGAGTACCTCGACGCCCTGGTGGCCAGCGCCCGCCCGCACCTGGAGCAGGGCTTCGACCACCTGCTGATGAGCTACCACGGGCTGCCCGAGCGTCACCTGCACAAGGCCGATACCAGCGGCAGCCACTGCCTGAAGGGCGCGGACTGCTGCCAGCGCGCCGAGGGCCAGGTACTCGCCCGCTGCTACCGCGCCCAGTGCTACCGCACCAGCGAAGGCTTCGCCGCACGCATGGGGCTGCAGCCGGGGCAGTGGTCGGTGTCCTTCCAGTCGCGCCTGGGGCGCGCCAAGTGGATCGAGCCCTACACCGAAAGCCGCCTCGACGAACTGGCGGCCCAGGGGGTGAAGAAATTGCTGGTGATGTGCCCGGCCTTCGTCGCCGACTGCATCGAGACCCTGGAAGAGATCGGCGACCGCGGGCGCGAGCAGTTCATCGCCGCCGGCGGCGAAGACCTGGTGCTGGTGCCCTGCATGAACGACCACCCGCAATGGGCACAGGCCCTGGCCAGCCTTTCCGACAAGGCCCAGCGCCTGCTCTGAGCATCAGCCCGGGGGCAGCCCGGGCATTCGCCTGGCCTATAAGGCCGCTGCCCCACCCCGCCTGCACCTAAGCTGGGCGCTCCTTCAACCCGTCGTGCGCCGCACCGGCGGCGCCGAGGAGAGCCCATGCAGAACAACAACAACGGCTATCCCTCGGGCCTGCGAGCCTGGAGCACCGTCGCCATCCTGATGGTGGCGTACGTGCTGTCGTTCATCGACCGGCAGATCCTCAACCTGCTGGTGGGCCCCATCCGCCGCGATCTGGTCATCAGCGACACGCAGATGAGCCTGCTGATGGGGCTGTCCTTCGCGCTGTTCTACACCGTCTGCGGCATCCCCCTCGGGCGCCTGGCCGATACCCGCAGCCGCCGCGGGCTGATCGCCATCGGCGTGCTGTTCTGGAGCGTCGCCACCGCCGCCTGCGGGCTGGCCAGGCTCTACTGGCAGTTCCTGGTCTGCCGCATTGGCGTGGGTGTCGGCGAGGCAGCCCTGTCGCCAGCGGCCTATTCGCTGATCGCCGACAGCTTCCCCCAGGAGCGCCGCGCCACTGCCATCAGCGTCTATTCCATGGGGGTCTACCTGGGTTCCGGCCTGGCCTTCCTGCTTGGCGGGCTGGTGATCAAGTTCGCCTCGGCGCAGGGCGACATGCACCTGCCGCTGCTCGGTGACGTGCGCCCCTGGCAACTGATCTTTCTCATCCTCGGCGGTGCCGGCGTGCTCTTCACCCTGCTGATGCTGGCGGTGTGCGAGCCGGCCCGGCGTGGCGTGGGGGCCGGTGTCGCGGTGCCCTTCGCGGAAGTGGGGCGCTACATCCGTGCCAACCGCCGCACCGTGCTCTGCCACAACTTCGGCTTCGCCGGCCTGGCGTTCGCCGGCTATGGCAGTGCGGCCTGGATTCCCACCTTCTTCATCCGCACCTACGGCTGGGATGCCGGCCACGTAGGGGTGGTCTACGGCAGCATCGTCGCGGTGTTCGGCTGCCTGGGCATCGTCTTCGGCGGCCGCCTGGCGGACCGCATGGCCAGGCGCGGTTGCTGCGATGCCAACATGCGCGTGGGGCTTTTCGCCGCGCTCGGCGCGCTGCCGCTGGTGCTGCTGTTCCCGCTGCTGGACAACGCCAACTGGGTGACCGCGCTGATGGCGCCGACCGTGTTCTTCCTCAGCATGCCCTTCGGCGTGGCGCCGGCAGCGATCCAGGAGATCATGCCCAACGCCATGCGCGGCCAGGCCTCGGCCATCTACCTGTTCGTCATCACCCTGATCGGCCTGGGCCTTGGCCCCACGGCAGTGGCGCTGGTCACGGACTTCGTCTTTGCCGACGACCAAGCCTTGCGCTATTCGCTGCTGATCGTCACTTCGCTGGCGGTGGCAAGCTCGGTGGTGCTGTTGTGGATGGGCCTCAAGCCGTATCGCGAGAGCGTCGAGCGCCTGAAGCAGTGGGTGGCGCCGAGCGTGGTGCCGGCGGCGAAGCTGGCGGATGCCTGATCCGGGGGAATGGTGGGCTGAAGCCCACCCTACGCGGTGTCGGTTGACCCGTGTGGCGTTGCACGAGCCACCAATAAAGAGCCCCGCGATCGCGGGGCTCTTTATTGGGGCGGGACTAGATGTCCGGCGCGTCGTCTGCGGCCTTGTGCTTCCAGGTCTGGTGACCGGGCAGGATCAGGTTCAGGGCGATGGCGACGATGGCGCACAGGGCGATGCCCTTGAGGCCGAAGTCGTCCTGGCCGGTACCGGTGCCCACCAGCATGCCGCCGATGCCGAACACCAGGGTGACGGAGACGATCACCAGGTTGCGCGCCTCGGCCAGGTCCACCTGGTGGCGGATCATGGTGTTCAGGCCCACGGCGGCGATGGAGCCGAACAGCAGGCAGAGGATGCCGCCCATGACCGGCACCGGGATGCTCTGCAGGATGGCGCCGAACTTGCCGATGAAGGCCAGGCCGATGGCGAACACCGCCGCCCAGGTCATGATCTTCGGGTTGTAGTTCTTGGTCAGCATCACCGCGCCGGTCACTTCCGCGTAGGTGGTGTTCGGTGGGCCGCCGAACAGGCCGGCAGCCGAGGTGGCCAGGCCGTCGCCCAGCAGGGTGCGGTGCAGGCCCGGGGTCTTCAGGTAGTTCTTGCCGGTCACGCTGCCCACGGCGATGACGCCGCCGATGTGCTCGATCGCCGGGGCCAGGGCCACCGGGACGATGAACAGGATGGCCTGCCAGTTGAACTCGGGGGCGACGAAGTTGGGCAGCTCCAGCCAGGGCGCCGCGGCGATCTTGGCGGTGTCCACCACGCCGAACCAGAAGGACAGAACGAAGCCCACCAGCACGCCGGCGATGATCGGCACCAGGCGGAAGATGCCCTTGCCGAAGACCGCGACGATCAGGGTGGTGAGCAGGGCCGGCATGGAGATCCACATGGCGGTCGCGTAGGGGATCAGTTCGGTGCCGTCACCGGCCTTGCCCATGGCCATGTTGGCGGCGATGGGGGCCATGGCCAGGCCGATGGAGATGATCACCGGACCGATCACCACTGGCGGCAGCAGGCGGTCGATGAAGCCGGTGCCTTTGATCTTCACCGCCAGGCCGAGGAAGGTGTAGACGAAGCCCGCCGCCACCACGCCGCCCATGGTCGCGGCCAGGCCGAACTGGCCCTTGGCGAGGATGATGGGGGTGATGAAGGCGAAGCTCGATGCCAGGAACACCGGCACCTGGCGCCCGGTCACCAGTTGGAACAGCAGGGTGCCCATGCCGGCGGTGAACAGCGCGACGTTCGGGTCCAGGCCGGTGATCAGCGGCATCAGCACCAGGGCGCCGAAGGCCACGAAGAGCATCTGCGCACCGGACAGCACCTGGCGCCAGAGCGGATCGTTGTACTCATCGCTCATGGATCAGGTGTCCTTCTGCTTGGTGCCGAAGATCTTGTCACCGGCATCGCCCAGGCCCGGGATGATGTAGCCGTGCTCGTTGAGCTTCTGGTCGATGGAGGCGGTGTAGATCATCACGTCCGGGTGGGCATCGTTGACCACCTTGATGCCTTCCGGTGCGGCCACCAGCACCATCGCGCGGATTTCCTTGCAGCCGGCACGCTTGAGCAGGTCGATGGTGGCGACCATGGAGCCGCCGGTGGCCAGCATCGGGTCGATGATCAGTGCCAGGCGTTCGTTGATCTCCGGCGCCAGCTTCTCCAGGTAGGTGTGGGCTTCGAGGGTTTCCTCGTTGCGCGCCACGCCCACGGCGCTGACCTTGGCCCCCGGTACCAGGCTGAGCACGCCGTCCAGCATGCCGATGCCGGCGCGCAGGATGGGCACCACGGTGATCTTCTTGCCGGCGATCTTCTCCACCTGCACCGGGCCGGCCCAGCCCTGGATCTCGTAGTTCTCCAGCGGCAGGTCGTTGGTGGCTTCGTAGGTGAGCAGGGCGCCGATTTCCTGGGCCAGTTCGCGGAAGTTCTTGGTGCTGATGTCGGCGCGGCGCATGAGGCCGATCTTGTGGCGGATCAGCGGGTGGCGGATCTCTCGAATGGGCATGTGGAATCACTCCGGCGGGCTGGCAAAAAAATCGCGATAGATTAAAGCATTGCCCGTGCCATGTCGTGAGATGACTCATGGGTCACAGGGCCGCGGGCTTCCCCTGTGGGCGCGCTTGGCGCAACATCGCTCACTCGTCCGGCAGGGCTTGCCGGGAGGAGGGCGGATGAGTAACGTTGCGCCCTTTTTTTATTGACGCCCCGGACAGCTTCCGTCGGAAGCGGGGCCCGACCAGCCGACCTGAGGAACCCTCGCCATGCCCGTCGATCTCGCCCACATCCGCCAGGTAATGGCCGAAGCCGATTGCCTGTTCACCGATGCCCAAGTCGAGGCCGCCATCGACCAGGTCGCCGCCGCGATCAACGTCGACCTGGCCGAACGCAACCCGGTGGTGTTCTGCGTGATGAACGGCGGCCTGATCTTCGCCGGCAAGCTGCTGCCCAAGCTCGCCTTCCCCCTGGAGCTGTCCTACCTGCACGCCTCCCGCTACCGCAACGAAACCAGCGGCGGCGAACTGTTCTGGAAGGCCAAGCCGGAGATCTCCTTCATCGACCGCGACGTGCTGATCATCGACGACATCCTCGACGAGGGGCACACCCTCGCCGCCATCATCGACTTCTGCAAACACGCCGGTGCTGCGCGCGTACACACCGCCGTGCTGATGGACAAGACCCACGACCGCAAGGCCCGCCCGGATCTGAAGGCCGATTACAAGGGCCTGGACTGCGAAGACCGCTACATCTTCGGCTACGGCATGGACTACAAGGGCTACTGGCGCAACGCCGCCGGCATCTTCGCCGTCAAGGGCCTGTGAGCCCATGGCCGCGCGCTTCCTCGACCAGGCGCTGTTCGATGGCCTGGCCGCAGGCGCCGCGGCCAGCCCGCGCCTGCGCCAGCACCACAACCTGCACGCCATGGAGGAGCCTTGCCACCGCCTGGCGGTGGGCCTCCAGCCCGGCACCTACATCGCCCCCCATCGCCACCTCTGTGCCGACAAGGCCGAGACCTTGCTCGTGCTGCGCGGTCGCCTGGGGCTGATGCTGTTCGCCGACGACGGCGCGCTGCAGGAGACCCGCCTGCTGGAGGCCGGTGGTGAATGCGTCGGTGTCGACCTGCCGCCCGGGCAGTTCCACGCGCTGGTGGTGCTGGAGCCGGACAGCCTGCTGTTCGAATGCAAGGCCGGCCCCTACCGCGCGCTGGCGGAAGGCGAGTTCGCCCCCTGGGCGCCCCGGGAAGGGGAGCCGGGTGTCGCGGACTACCTGGCCTGGATGCGCGCGCAGTTCGCCTGATTCACCCCGCTGGCTCGCCGAGCCAGCGCAGCGCCTTGGCCCGCGCCTGTTCCAGGGTCTGCACATAGGCCAGGCGGCCGTCCTCGCGGCGGATGCCGGCGCGGCGCAGCTTGAGGCGCACACGCGGCGTGGTGCCCACCAGCACCAGGCCGATGCCCTGCCGGCGGTAGTCCTCTAGCAGGCTTTCGAGGGCCGCCAGGGCCGTCATGTCCAGTAGCGGCACCGCGCTGATCTCCACCACCACCACACGCACCTGCGGGTTGAGCATGCGCAGCACGCTCAGCGCCTTGTCGGCCGCGCCGAAGAACAGCGGACCGCTGATCACGTAGGGCACCACGCTGGCCGGCAGTTCCCCCAGCGCGCGCTGGGCATGGCCGGGCATGGGCTGGGTGTCGGTCAGCTCGCTCATGCGCTTGATGAACAGGCCCGCCGCCAGCAGCAGGCCGACACCCACCGCCAGC
>NZ_LXJQ01000051.1:0-43200 GCF_001728925.1 Pseudomonas sp. 1D4 | reverse complement strand
TGGCGGTGGCCGACCTCAACCTGGTGGCGGTGGAGGTGGCGGCCGACCCCGGCACCCGCGCGTTGCCGGTCACCTGCGGCCTGCCCGACGACGCCTACCGCCACGATGGCCAGCTCACCAAGCGCGATGTCCGCGCCGTTACCCTGGCCCGTCTGGCGCCGCGCCCCGGCGAGCTGCTGTGGGACGTGGGCGCCGGCTGCGGCTCCATCGGCATCGAATGGATGCGCGCCCATCCGGCGTGCCGTGCCCTGGCCATCGAGGCCAACGCCGGGCGCCAGGCGCACATCCAGCACAACCGCGACGCCCTCGGCGTGCCCGGCTTGCAGTTGGTGGCCGGCGAAGCCCCGGCCGCGCTGGAGGGCCTGCCGGCGCCGGATGCCATCTTCATCGGCGGCGGCGTCACCGACCCCGGCGTGCTGGCGCAGTGCTGGGCGCGGCTCAAGCCGGGCGGTCGCCTGGTGGCCAACGCCGTGACCCTGCAGAGCGAGGCGACCCTGGTGGCCTTCCGCGCCGAGCACGGCGGCAGCCTGACCCGCATTGCCGTCGCCCAGGCGCAGCCGCTGGGGGACTTCGACACCTGGCGCTCGGCCCTGCCCATCACCCTGCTGGAAGCATTCAAGCCATGAGCCGCCTCCTGCTGCTGGGCGGCGTGACCGAGGCCCTGGCCCTGGCCCGTCGCCTCGGCCCCACCCATGTCTACAGCCTCGCCGGTCTCGGCAAGGTGCCCCAGGACCTGGCCTGCCAGGTGCGCGTGGGCGGCTTCGGCGGGGCGGACGGGCTGGCGCAGTACCTTCGCGAGGAAGGCATCGACCTGCTGCTGGACGCCACCCACCCCTATGCCGCGCAGATCAGCCACAACGCCGCCCGCGCCGCCGAACTGGCCGGGGTGCCCTGCTGGGCGCTGCGCCGCCCCGGCTGGCAGGCCGGCCCCGGTGACGATTGGCGCGAGGTGGACGACTGGGCCGGCCTGATGGCCGCGCTGGCGCCGTTCCGCCGACCCTTCTTCACCCTCGGCCGCGAGCCGTTGGAGCACCTGCACAGCGTGCCCGAGCACCAGCACTGGACGGTGCGCTGCCTGCAGGGGCAGGCGCCCGGCGAGCGCTTCGAGGTGATCGGCTCGCGCGGGCCATTCCATCTGGACGAGGAGCGTGCGCTGTTCGAGCGCCTCGGCACCGACGTGCTGATCAGCAAGAACAGCGGCAGCCAGTCCACCGAGCCCAAGTTGCAGGTGGCCCGCGAGCGCGGCCTGCCGGTGCTCATTCTCAAGCGCCCGGCATTGCCGCCGGTGACCCGCGAATTCGACTCGGTCGAGGCCCTCTGGCAGGCCCTCGGCCCCTACCTGGACACACCATGACCGCCACTGTTTACGCCCGCGTGCTGTTCGCCGGGCCCGACCTCGCCGAGGGCGTCTTCGCCGAGCTGTTCCGCCGCCAACTGGTCGCCCTGCGGGGCGAGGCCGCGTTGGCCGATGTGATCGACACCGGCGCCGGCCTCGACGCCCTGCGCGAGGCCGTACAGGCCAGCCCGCGCCCGCTGCTGGTGATCGACCTCGACCCGCAGAGCACGCCGCCGCACCTGGACTGGCTGCGCAGCGAACTCGGCCAGTACCCGGCCCCGGAGCAACTGTTCATCGCCAGCCTGCTGGGCCAGTACGACAGCGACCCGGCCGGCGCCGCCTGCGCCCTGGTGGCGCGTACCGAACTGCACCTGGCCTGCGCCGAGGTGCCGGCGTTGCCGGAGAGCCACGCCTGGTCCTGCATTCCGCCCCATGCCCGGCGCCTGCTGCTGTGCAACGGCCCGCGCTGCACCCGCCGGGGCGCGCTGCCGCTGTGGAAAAAGCTGCGGGAGACCCTCAAGGCCGCCGGCAAGCTGGAATGCGCAGGCGGCGTGCACATCACCCGTACCCAGTGCCAATACCCCTGCGACCTCGGCCCCACCGCCAGCCTCTACCCCGAAGGCGAGTGGTACCGCCTGGAGAGCGAAGAGCAGGTGCTGCGCTGGGTGCAGGCGCGCATCGTCGAAGAGCGGGCGGTGCCGGAATTGTTGATGAAGGGGTGAGTGCCTGCGCACGCGCTCATGGAGGTAAACCCATGCCTGTCCTGTATGACCCTCGGGCTCCGAAGAAACCTGTCTGCTTCGGCGTCAACGGCGACCTCCTGGGAAAAGCCCGAGCGCTCGGCATCAACCTGTCTGCGACCTTGGAGCAGGCCCTGGTCGAGGTTTTGCGGGCGCGCCAGCGTGAGGCTTGGCTGGCGGAAAACGGCGAGGCCATTGCGGCCTACAACCAGCACGTGGAAAACGATGGCGTCTTCAGTGACGGGTTGAGGCGCTTCTGATGCAGGCAGTTCCCGCTCAGCGCACGAACCCGCGCGCCGTCAGCGGGGCCGAGAGCATCAGCACCCCGAGGATCACGAAGGCCGTCACCAGTCCCAGCCCCTGGGCGACGAAGCCCACCAGTGCCGGCCCACCCCGCCCCGCCAGCACACCGGCCACCGGCATCGACAGCATCGAGCCGACACCCAGGCACAGCAGCAACAGCCCCAGCATCGCTTCGCCGATGCCCGGGCGCGCCTTCGCATAGGGCACCAGCGGCGCCCAGCAGGCCATACCGAAACCGGAGACGAAGAACGCCAGGCGCGTGGCCAGACGGGTGGCAGGGCTGTCGGCACAGGGCACGGCGTGGGTCATGGGCGCTTCCGAACGGGAAAAAGGGGTGGACCCTAACACGGGCACGCGCGCCTTGTGGCTCCACCAGGCGGTTGATGGACGAGGTCGTGTGGTCGTGAGTGGGGCTCGCGTGGGGTGCATGGCGCTTTTCCATCCACCCGTTCTGGGCACTCCGGCTTTGGGGGTAAACCCGATCCCGGGATGAAGACCGTGCAACGAAAGGTGGATCGATGGAGCGCGATCCACCCTACGGGGCGTGAGGGTGCGTAGGGGGGATGGCGCTCTTTCCATCCACCAATTCCGGGCACATGGCCTTGGGGATAACCCCGGTCCTGGGATGAGGTCCGTGCAACGAAAGGTGGATCGATGGAGCGCGATCCACCCTACGGGGTGTGAGGGTGCGTAGGGGGGATGGCGCTCTTTCCATCCACCAGTTCCGGGCACATGGCCTTGGGGATAACCCCGGTCCCGGGCTGAAGCCCGGGCTACGAGTTGGTGGGCTGAAGCCCACCCTACGGGCGGTGTCTCAATCCGTGTACCCCTGATGGATCAATCCGCCAGCGCCTGGTACTCGGCTTCGAGGAGGGTGGCGAGCTGGCGGGCGCGGCCGAGGCGGATGGGGCCGGATTCGATGTCCACCAGCAGGGTGGTGCAGCCCAGGGGGTGCAGGGCTGGCAGGTCCTTGAGGCGGCCGTCGGTGAGGATCAGCACGCGCTGCTCTTCGCCGGGCCGTTGCCGCTGGCGTGTGGCGAGCCAGCGCGCGGCCTGGGCCAGGGCGTCGGGCAGGGGCGTGCCGCCGCCGGCTCCGAGGCCCTGCAGCCAGGGCTGCAGGCGGGCGTCGGCCTTGCGGCCCTGCCAATGCCACTGGGCCTGACGACCGCTGGCGGCGAGCACGGCGAGGCGTGCGCGTGCGCGGTAGGCGTCATCGAAGAGCTGGGCCAGCAGCCCCTTGGCACGGGACAGGGCGCCGTGGCGGCGGGTGGAGGCGGAGGCGTCGACGATCACCAGCCAGAGCTGTTCCGGTGCGCGGCTGCGGGGTGTACGGATGAGATCCTCGGCCCGGCGCGGGCGGCCGCGCAGCAGGGTCGGCAGCCAGGCGATGGCGCCCTCCTGGCCGGGGCTGCGGGCGCCGCTGCGGCCTTGGCCGAGGCGCCCTGGCCGGGGCTTGGCACCCGTCCCCTTGGCGTGGCGCGGGCGGGTGCTCAGGGCTTTTTTGGCCAGGCGGGCAGGGCCCTGCGTTCCCCGGTGGGTGTGGGTTGGGCGGGCAGTTCGCCCCATTGGCCTTCGCCGCTGGCGTCCTGCTGGGGGCGAGGGGGCTGGCCAGGCGCTTCGCGGGGTGGCTGTGCGGCCGGCGGCGCTGCGTGGTGGCGACGGTGGGCGAGGGCGAAGTGCTCCACGGCGTCGATGTCCTCGGGGGCGATGGCGGTCGCGCCGCGCCAGGCGGTGTGGGCGCGGGCGGCGCGCAGCCAGACCAGGTCGGCGCGCAGGCCGTCGACACCGGCGTCGAAGCAGCGCTGGGCGATGGCGTCCAGGGCGTGGTCGTCCAGCGGGATGGCGGCGAGGCGTTCGCGGGCGTCCTGGCAGCGGTGGGCCAGGGTCTGCTGGTCAGCGCTCCAGCGGGCGATGAAGGCGGCCGGGTCGGCGTCGAAGGCCAGGCGACGGCGGATGATCTCGGCGCGTTCGGCCGGAGCCGGGGCGTGGTCGAGGCTGACCTTGAGGCCGAAGCGGTCCAGCAGTTGCGGGCGCAGTTCGCCTTCTTCGGGGTTCATGGTGCCGATCAGCACGAAGCGCGCCGGGTGGGCGTGGGACAGGCCGTCCCGCTCGACGCGGTTGGTGCCGCTGGCGGCGACGTCCAGCAGCAGGTCCACCAGGTGGTCCGGCAGCAGGTTCACTTCGTCCACGTAGAGCACGCCCTCGTGGGCGCGGGCCAGCAGGCCGGGGGAGAAGCGCGCGCGGCCTTCGCCGAGGGCGGCGTCCAGGTCCAGGGTGCCGACGATGCGGTCCTCGCTGGCGCCCAGGGGCAGGGTGACGAAGATGCCGCGCGGCAGCAGGTCGGCGATGCCCCGGGCCAGGGTGGACTTGGCCATGCCGCGCGGGCCTTCGATCAGCACGCCGCCGATGGCGGGGTCGATGGCGGCGAGGTAGAGCGCGAGCTTCAACGTGTCGGCGCCGACCACGGCGCTGAGGGGATAGTGGCCAGGTTCGGACATGGGGGGTTCCTGCTCAGAGATGCCGCGCATGGTAGCGAAAGGCCGATGCAGCCGATAGAAATCCGTGATTGAACGGCGCCTCGGGATGCAGTAGGTTAGCCAGCATTCGCTTTGGAGATCGTCATGTCGCACCGTCCGTCCACTTCGCTCATCGCTGCTCCGGCCCTGGCCGTGGCAGGCGCGCGCGTGGCCGCTGCGACCGGCTATTTCTACGGGTATTGGTTTAGCCACGGGCTGACCTGATACCCATCAGGCGGCCCACTCCAGCAGGGTCGCCGCCAAAGCTCCACGAAACCCCCGGTCGGCAACCCGACCGGGGGTTTTTGTTTTCCGACGGTCCACAAGACCACCACGACGTTACCGAGGATCGCACCATGATCAGTTACCGCACCCATCGCTATTACCGCACCGACTGGCGATTTAGCCGCTCCACCCGCACCCCCACACCGACAAGTCGAACACCCAGTTAGTGCGCCGCGCGCGGATCTGCCGCGCCGGCCGAGGAACCCAGCCATGAATTCGTCCGTTTCCGCCCTGTCCACCGCCGCCCAGCCCCTGCACGTCGTTGCCCTGGATGCGCCGGCATCGTCCACCCGCACCACCCGCCCCCTGCCCACCCCCGCCGAGCTGCGCCGCCGCTTGCCGCTGTCCGTCGAACTGGCCCGCCAGATCCAGGCCCAGCGCGAAGCCGTGCGCGCCGTGCTGGATGGCGAGGATTCGCGCCTGCTGGTGGTGGTCGGCCCCTGCTCGATCCACGACCCGGAGGCCGCTCTGGACTACGCCCGCCGCCTGGCGGCCCTGGCCCCGCTGGTGAGCGACCAGTTGCTGCTGGTGATGCGTGCCTACGTCGAGAAGCCGCGCACCACCGTCGGCTGGAAGGGCCTGGTGTACGACCCGCACCTGGACGGCAGCGGCGACATGGCCGAGGGCCTGGCCCTGAGCCGCCGGCTGATGCTGGAGATCGCCGGGCTCGGCCTGCCGGTGGCCACCGAGCTGCTGCAGCCGCTGGTGGCCGGCTACCTGGACGACGCCCTGAGCTGGGCGGCCATCGGCGCGCGTACCAGCGAGTCGCAGATCCACCGCGAGATGGTCAGCGGCCTGGACCTGCCGGTGGGCTTCAAGAACGGCACCGACGGCAGCCTCGGCATCGCCACCGATGCCATGCGCTCGGCTGCCCACGCCCACCAGCACTTCGGCCTCGATGCCCAGGGTCGCCCGGCGCTGGTGGAAACCGCCGGCAACCCGGACACCCACTTGGTGCTGCGCGGTGGCCACAAAGGCCCGAACCATGATGCCGCCAGCGTGCAGGCGGCCCGCGAAGGGCTGGAGAAACTGGGGATCGCGCCGCGCATTCTGGTGGACTGCAGCCACGCCAACAGTGGCAAGGACCCGCTGCGCCAGCCGGCGGTGCTGGCGGACGTGATCGACCAGCGCCTGGCCGGCCAGGACGCCCTGCGCGGGGTGATGATCGAGAGTCATCTGTTCGACGGTGCCCAGTCGCTGTCGTGCGAGCTGCGCTACGGCGTGTCCATCACCGATGGCTGCCTGGGCTGGGAGGGGACGCAGCGGATGCTGCTGGAGGCGGCCGCGCGCCTGCGCGGTTGAACCGAGCCGGGCGCACCGCGAGGGTGCGCCCGTGACGCGGAGGTGCGGGGGTCAGACCTTGCGCACGAACTCCGACTTGAGCTTCATGGCGCCGATGCCGTCGATCTTGCAATCGATGTCGTGGTCGCCGTCCACCAGGCGGATGCCCTTCACCTTGGTGCCCACTTTCACCACCAGGGACGACCCCTTGACCTTCAGGTCCTTGATCACGGTGATGGTGTCGCCGTCCTGCAGCACATTGCCGACCGAATCCTTGATCACGCGGCCTTCTTCAGCGACGGCTTCGCTGGCCTCGGCGGACCATTCGTAGGCGCATTCGGGGCAGATCAGCAGCGCGCCGTCTTCGTAGGTGTATTCGGAATTGCACTTGGGGCAGGGTGGCAGGTTGCTCACGGGGTACTCACTGTGTGGCACGAAAAAGGCCGCATAGTGTATAGGGTTTTAGCCGCGGATTGGCGGTGGCTGTGGTGGCCGGGGGTTGTATCGGTTTGCTGACACGCTTTACCAAGTGGGCATAAGCCGTGGCATCGCGGTTGATAAGGTTTTCGCAGGGCGCGCGACTGCTCTTGCGTACAGGGATGTGGCGCGACCTCAACCGCGGGGCATGAGACCCCGTATCGCCACGGCCACCCGATGCTGCAGTTCTGCTGGGCCGCCTCGCGGTGGTGGAGGCCGCCAGGCCGTGAACAAGGTGATGTCGGCCAACCTCGCGTTTCCCGAACCGTTCCAGCAGCGCGCCTGCCTGTTCGTTCATGTGCCCAAGTGCGCCGGCAGCAGCGTTTGCGTCAGCCTGTTCGATGGCTGGTACCCCGGCCACCTGCCGCTGTACGGGTACGAGCGGCAGTTCCCGGAGCAGTGCGCCGCGGGCTTCAAGCTCACCTTCGTGCGTGACCCGCTGGAGCGGGTCTGCTCGTGCGGGGCAACCCGCCGCCGCCCGCTATGCCGGGGCTCAGCGCCTGGTGCAGAGCTTTCGCGACTTCGACGAGTTCGTCGCCCGCGGGCTGCACCTGGACAATCTCCACCGCCAGCTACACTTTGCGCCGCAGACTGATTTCCTGGTCGATTCGCTCGGGCAACTGGCCGTGGATTTGATTGGCCGCCAGGAAAACATGGCGCATGATTTCCACCGTCTCTGCCAGTGGCCCGGGGTTCAGGCCGACCTGCCCCGTGCCAACGTCTCATGCGAGCGCCAGGCGGCGCCGGTGAGGCAGTTCTGTACCGCTCGAACCCGCCGCCTGGTGCGACGGGCCTATCAACGCGACTACGAGATGCTCGGCTATGCCCAGTCCTGATTCCTCCGCCGTACCGGCGTGGATCCGCCCCTACAACCTGGCCCTGTCCAAGTCCGCGCGCGCTGCGATCAAGCATCAGCGCCCCTGCTGCATCTGGCTGACCGGCCTTTCCGGCGCCGGCAAGTCGACCCTGGCCAACGCCCTGGAAATGGAGCTGAATGCCCGTGGCCTGCACACCTTCGTGCTGGACGGCGACAACGTGCGCAACGGGCTCTGCCGTGACCTGGGCATGGACGATGCCTCGCGCCGCGAGAACATCCGCCGCATCGCCGAGGTGGCCCGGCTGATGGTGGATGCCGGGCTGGTGGTGATCGTCTCCGCCATCTCGCCGTTCCGCGCCGACCGCGAGGCGGCGCGGGCGCTGTTCCAGTTGGGCGAGTTCCACTGCGTGTACGTCAGCACCTCCTTCGAGGCCTGTGCCCGGCGCGACCCGAAGGGCCTGTACAAGGCCGCGCAGGAAGGGCGCATCCGCAACTTCACCGGGCTCGACAGCCCCTACGAGCCGCCGCTGGACGCCGAATGCGTGATCGACACCGAGGAGGTGGAGGTGCCGCAGGCGCTGGAGCTACTGGTGGACCTGGCGCTGGGGCGTTAGGCGCTCGGTCGTTCCTGGCGGGGCCGTTTGGTCTCGCCGGCCATCTCGCTCCATGGGGCGCTGTTCGGCGCCACCCAGCCTGTGCTTCCAGCTACCCAGCCGCTCAATACACCTGCACCGGTTCGGCCAGGTTCAGCACGCCGCTGTCGTTGAAACGCACGGTGCCCCAGAACCCGCCGCCGAGCTTGCCGCGCACGCTGTAGGGGATGCCGGCGCGGGTGTTGCGGCTGGTGGTGGCGCCCCAGGCCTGGCGCAGGGCGGAGAAGGCCGAGATGGTCACCGGCACGCTCACCACGGTTTCGCTGAAGCGGGGGATTTCCCCGGCCTGATCGGAGACGCCGCTGGCCAGCGGCTGGTTGTTGATGTCCAGGTCCAGGGCGATGCCGTTGTAGCGGATGGGCGTGTCGTTGGGGTTCTGCACCCGCAGCTTCACCACGAAGCGCATCTCCAGCCCCTGGCCGGGGACCGGCTCCATGCCCACCAGGTCGATGCGCACCGGGTCCCGTGGGGCCAGGTTGGCGCAGCCCGAGAGCGCCAGCAGGAGCAGGGTGCAGAGCAACACGTGGAGGGGGTGGCGGATCGTGTGCATCGGGGCGGTCCATCGATAACGGGAGCTGTGTGTACAGACCGGTCGTGCTGCCGATCATTCCCCACCGGCTGCCAGGCGCAGCGCGGTGCAACGCCGCGACCCGCCGGGATGCCGTGCCCCAGGGCCGACGGCTGCGGGCTGACCGCCGGTCGGAAAATCCCCCTGAACTCCTGTCTCCGCTGCGCCGTCCATTGCCTTGCCAAGGAACTAGAGCGAGCCGAGCCATGATCCGCTACCTGGGCCTGAAGGGCGTCACAGCGCGCACCCTGCTGGTCAGCACCGTCAAAGCGTTCATCGACGATGAGCTGCCGACCTATGCCTCGGCGCTGGCCTTCCAGATGTTCTTTTCCCTGTTCCCGTTCCTGCTGTTGCTGATCGCGCTGATCGGCTTCCTGCACCTGCCGACCTTCTTCGATTGGTTGCAGACCCAGGCGGCGCTGGTGCTCCCGGTGGAGGCGATGGACCTGGTGCGCCCGGCCATCGAGCAGTTGCAGACGCAGAAGCCCGGGCTGTTCTCCCTGGGGGCGGTGGTGGCGCTGTGGTCCGCCTCGTCGGCGGTGCGTTCGAGCATGGATGCGATGAATCGGGTCTACGACGTGGTGGAGAGCCGCCCGGCCTGGAAGCGCATTCCGCTCTCGGTGCTCTACACCCTGGGGGTGGCGGCCTTCCTGCTGGCGGCGGCGGGCTTGATGATCACCGGGCCGCAGGCCATGGGCTGGCTGGCGCAGCGGGTGGGCATCGAGGAGGCGGTGGTGATGCTGTGGAACTGGCTGCGCATTCCGGCCGCGATCCTGTTGATGATGGCGGTGGTGGCGACCCTCTATTACCTGCTGCCGGACGTGAAGCAGGCGTTCCGCTTCATCACCCCCGGTTCGGTGCTGGCGGTGCTGGCCTGGCTGCTGGCCTCGTTCGGCTTCAGCTACTACGCCCAGCACTTCGCCACCTATAACGCCATGTACGGCAGCATCGGCGCCATCATCCTCCTTCTGCTGTACCTCTACCTGTCGGCGGCGGTGCTGCTGCTGGGGGCGGAGCTGAACGCGGTGATCGAGCACCACTCCCGCGAGGGCAAGAACCCCGGCGAACGCCGGCCGGGGGAAGACGGCAGCGTGGCGCAGGGCTGAGCCGTCACTGTTCCTCGATGTCCAGCAGCAGGTCTTCGAGGGCCTCGCGGTAATCCCCCGGTTCTTCCCACAGGCCGCGTTGCTGGGCTTCCAGCAGGCGTTCGGTGATGTCACGCAGGGACTCGGGGTTGTGCTGCTGGAGGAAGGCGCGGGTGTCGGCATCCAGCAGGTAGGCGTCGGCCAGCAGGGCGTACTGGTGGTCGTCCACCAGTTGGGTGGTGGCGTCGAAGGCGAACAGGTAATCCACCGTGGCGGCCAGTTCGAAGGCGCCCTTGTAGCCGTGGCGCTTCATGCCGGCGATCCACTTGGGATTGGCGGCGCGGGCACGCACCACCCGGCCCAGTTCCTCCCGCAGGGTGCGGATGCGCGGCAGGTCCGGCTGGCTGTGGTCGCCGTGGTAGCTGGCGACCGTCTGGCCGCGCAGGGTCTCGGCGGTGGCGAGCATGCCGCCCTGGAACTGGTAGTAGTCGTTGGAATCGAGGATGTCGTGTTCGCGGTTGTCCTGGTTCTGCAGCACCGCCTGCAGTCCTTCCAGGCGCTCGCCGAAGCGTTGCCGGGCCGGGGTGCCGGCATCGCTGGCGCCGTAGGCGTAGCCGCCCCAGTTGAGGTAGGCCTCGGCCAGGTCGGTGCGGGTTTCCCAGGTGCGGGCTTCGATCACCCCTTGCACGCCCGCGCCGTAGGCGCCGGGCTGGGCGCCGAACACCCGCCAGCCGGCTTCGCGGCGTGCGGCCTCGGCAGGCAGGCCTTCGCCCTCCAGGCGGGCGCGGTCCTGGCGCACGCGGGCGGCGAGGGGGTTGAGGTCGTCGGGCTCGTCCAGCTCGGCCACGGCCTGCACGGCGGCGTCGAACAGGCGGATGAGGTTGGCGAAGGCGTCGCGGAAGAAGCCCGAGACCCGCAGCGTCACGTCCACGCGCGGGCGGTCCAGCAACGACAGCGGGAGGATCTCGAAGTCCTCCACGCGCTGGCTGCCGGCCTGCCACACCGGGCGCACGCCCAGCAGGGCCATGGCCTGGGCGATGTCGTCGCCGCCGGTGCGCATGGTGGCGGTGCCCCAGACGGACAGGCCGAGCTGGCGCAGGTGGTCGCCTTCGTCTTGCAGGTGGCGCTCCAGCAGCAGGCTGGCGGACTGGAAGCCCAGGCGCCAGGCGGTGGGCGTGGGCAGGTTGCGCACGTCCACGGTGAAGAAATTGCGCCCGGTGGGCAGTACGTCGAGGCGCCCGCGGCTGGGGGCGCCGCTGGGGCCGGGGGGCACGAAGCGCCCGTCGAGGGCGGCCAGCACGCCGCCGATTTCCGCCGCGCCACAGGCGTCCAGGGCGGGGGCGATGTACCGGCGCAGGGTATCGAGCACCGCGTCGCTGGCGGGGCCGATGGCTTCGGCGGCCGGGTTGGCGATCAGCTGGCGGGCCAGCAGTTCCAGGCGCTCGCGGGTGTCGCCGTTGCTGCGCCAGGGCGCGTCGCTGATGCCGTCGAGCACAGCAGGGCGCGGGCCTTCCCAGGGTTCGGCCCAGGCCAGGTCGAGCGGGTCGCGGTCGAGCGCCAGGTCGCGGGCGAGGGCGCGCAGCAGGCTGGCGTTGCCGCCCTTGCCGTCGGCGCGGGGGATGCGCACCAGGGACAGCAGGGTGTCGTCGCGCAGGCCCGCCACGGGGGATTCGCCGAACACGTGCAGGCCATCGCGGATCTGCGATTCCTTGAGGTCGCAGAGGTAGGCGTCGAGCTGCGGCAGCCAGCTGTCGGCGTCGTCGTTGAGGCTGAGCCCCAGCTCGCGGTCGAGGGCGGTGGCCCTGACCAGTTCGAGGATTTCGCCGCGCAGTTGCACGGCCCGGCGCGGATCGAGCAGGGAGGCGTCGTAGTACTCGTCGGCCAGGCGCTCGAGGTCGCGCAGCGGGCCGTAGGTTTCGGCGCGGGTCAGCGGCGGCATCAGGTGGTCGATGATCACCGCCTGGGCACGGCGCTTGGCCTGGGCGCCTTCGCCGGGGTCGTTGACGATGAAGGGGTAGATGTTCGGCAGCGGCCCCATCACCGCATCCGGCCAGCATTCGGCGGACAGGCCGACGCCCTTGCCGGGCAGCCATTCGAGGTTGCCGTGCTTGCCGACGTGAACCAGCGCGTCGGCGCCGAACACTTCGCGCAGCCAGAAGTAGAACGCCAGGTAGCCGTGGGGCGGCACCAGCGACGGGTCGTGGTAGATGGCCGCCGGGTCGAGTTGGTAGCCCCGCGCCGGCTGGATGCCGACGAAGGCGAGGCCGAAGCGCAGGCCGGCGATCATCATCCGTCCGCTGCGGAACATCGGGTCCTGCTGCGGCTCGCCCCAACGCTCGCGCACGGCCTGCTGGTTGGCCTGGGGCAGGCGGGCGAAGCAGGCGAGGTAGTCGTCCAGGGCCAGGCTCTGGGCGCAGGGGCGGGCGTCGAGGTTGTCGAGGTCGTTGCTGACGCCGCCCAGCAGGCTGTGGATAAGCGCCGTGCCGCTCTCCGGCAGGCCGGCCACGGGGTAACCCTGGGCTTCCAGGGCGCGGAGGATGTTCAGCGCGCCGGCCGGGGTGTCCAGGCCCACGCCGTTGCCGATGCGGCCGTCACGGGTGGGGTAGTTGGCGAGGATCAGCGCCACGCGCTTGTCGGCGTTGCTCTTGCGTGCCAGCAGCAGCCAGCGCCGCGCCAGTTCGGCGACGAAGTCCATGCGCTCGACATGGGGCAGGTAGCAGACCACGTCGCTCTGGCTGCGCTCGCTGCGCCAGGCCAGGCCCTTGAAGCTGATGGCGCGGGTGATGAGGCGGCCGTCCAGTTCCGGCAGGGCGACGTGCATGGCCAGGTCACGGGGGCCCAGGCCCTGGGCGTTGGCCTCCCACTGGGGCTGGTTGTCCAGGCTGCAGATGGCCTGGAACACCGGTACATCGCGGCGGAACGGGCGCAGGCTGGGGGTCTCCGGCGAGGACTGGGCGAAGCCGGTGGTGTTGATGATCAGCTCGACGCCGGCCTCGTCCAGCCAGTCTTCGAGG
Organism: Pseudomonas sp. 1D4; assembly: GCF_001728925.1. Classification (NCBI taxonomy): domain Bacteria; kingdom Pseudomonadati; phylum Pseudomonadota; class Gammaproteobacteria; order Pseudomonadales; family Pseudomonadaceae; genus Pseudomonas; species Pseudomonas sp. 1D4. The sequence goes on along the minus strand of NZ_LXJQ01000051.1, from coordinate 30,125 downwards.
GTGGCCAGGCAGGCGGCCTCCTTGAGGCTGGCCACGGCGATGGGCAGCGGGTTGAGGCCCTGGGCGGCGAGGCGTTCGCAGAAGGTGTCGAGGAAGCCGGTGTTCGCCGCCTGCAGGTGGGTGCGGTAGAACACCAGCGCCACCACTGGCTGGTCGGGTTGCCAGTCGGCGCGCCAGTGGGCGAGCCCGGCGTTGGGCTGGCGCGGGTGGTAGACCGCGACGCGGGGCAGCGCCCTGGGCTCCTCCCAGGGCATCGCGTGGCCCAGGCAGCGGCTGGCGAGGCAGGCGAACAACTGCCGGGCATTGTCCAGCCCGCCCTGGCGCAGGTAGTGCCAGTAGCGCTCGGCGTCTTCTGCGGGAACGGTGCAGAGCCGCGCCAGCTCGGGGTCGGGGCGGTCGTCGCCGGGCACCAGGATCAGCGTGGCGCCGCGTTCGGCCAGCGCCACCAGTTGCTCGATGCCGTAGCGCCAGTAGCCGACGCCGCCGTGTACGGAGATGAGGATGACCTTGGCGTGCTGCAGCACCTCGTCGACGTAGAGGTCCACCGAGGCGTGGTTCTGCAGTTGCATGGGGTTGGCCAGGCGCAGGCTCGGGTAGTCCTCCGGCAGCGCGCGGGCGGCTTCGGCCAGCAGCGCCAGGTGCGAGTCGCCGCTGCACAGGATCACCAGCTCGGCGGGCGTCTGGGCCAGGTGGGCGATGCCGTCGTCGGGGACGAAGCCGCCGGGCTGGGTGCGCAAGAGGTGCATGGCTCGGGCCTCGGCTCGGTGGAGCGGCGCCTCTCCCGGGGGAGAGGCGCCGGTTCGGCGGTTACGCCAGGGCGGTGCGCAGTTCGTTGGCGATGGTGGCCTGGTCCAGCTCCTGGCCGATCACCACCAGGCGGGTGGCGCGGGGTTCGTCGCTGCGCCAGGCGCGGTCGAAGTGCTTGTCGAAGCGCTTGCCGACGCCCTGCACCAGCAGGCGCATGGGCTTGCCGGTGACGGCGACGAAGCCCTTGATGCGCAGGATGGCGTGGCGCTCCACCAGTTGGCCGAGGGCCGCGAGCAGGGCGCGCTCGTCCACTTCCGGGAGGTCGACGTGGAAGGAGTCGAACTCGTCGTGGTCGTGGTCCTCGTGTTCTTCGTGATCGTGGTGGGTGGGGCGGCTGTCGATGTGCAGCTCGGCTTCGGCATTCAGGCCCAGCAGCACGTCCAGCGGCAGCTTGCCGGAGGCGGCCTCGACCACCTTCACCGCCGGCGGCAGTTCTTCGCTGACTTCGGCGCGCACGGCGGCCAGGGTGTCGGCATCCAGCAGGTCGGTCTTGTTGAGGATCACCAGGTCGGCGCTGGCCAACTGGTCTTCGAAGAGTTCGTGCAGGGGCGATTCGTGGTCGAGGTTCGGGTCCTGCTTGCGCTGCTCGTCCACCTGGTCGGGGAAGGCGGCGAAGGTGCCGGCGGCCACGGCGGGGCTGTCGACCACGGTGATCACCGCGTCCACGGTGCAGGCGTTGCGGATCTCGGGCCACTGGAAGGCCTGCACCAGGGGCTTGGGCAGGGCCAGGCCGGAGGTCTCGATGAGGATCTGGTCGAGGTCGCCACGGCGGGCCACCAGCTCGCGCATGACCGGGAAGAACTCTTCCTGCACGGTGCAGCACAGGCAGCCGTTGGCCAGTTCGAAGACGCGGCCCACGGCCTCTTCTTCGCTGCAGCCGATGCTGCATTGCTTGAGGATGTCGCCGTCGATGCCCAGTTCGCCGAATTCGTTGACGATCACCGCGATGCGGCGACCCTGGGCGTTGTCCAGCATGTGGCGGAGGAGGGTGGTCTTACCGGCACCGAGGAAGCCGGTGACGATGGTGACGGGGAGCTTGGCCAGGGTTTTCATGCGCGCCTCTCAGGTGCTCTGTGGCGGGCATGACGAATGCAGCGGGCCGGGCCCACTGGAGGTATTCGCCACCGGATCACCCCGCCCGGTTGTCTGGAAATTCGCCGAGGCAGGTCTCCTGGCTCGCAGCCTGGCGCGGGGCGCCGCCGGGTCCGCCTTCCCGCCCGTGGGCAGTGGCTGTGGACAGGGCATCAGCTGCTTACAGTTGCGGGGGCAGCCGTGGCTTGGACCACGTTCCCTCTTAGCTCCAGCGCTCGCTGGAGAACCTCGAAAGGACGGAAGGCTACGCAGGGCCCGGGCGGCGGTCAATCGCGTTGGTTGACGCCTCGTCGGGCCCGTGCTGTCCTTGCGCGGATTTTTCCCGCCCGGTCACCTGCCACGCCATGAACCCCGCTGCTCCTTCCCTGACGCCGCCTTCGCTGGTGGCCGGTTTCGGCTGCCGCCAGGGCTGCACGGCGGCGGAGCTGGGGGCCTTGCTGGATGCCTGCCTGGCCGAGGCCGGGATGCCGCCAGCGCGCCTGGCGGCGTTGGCGACCCGCGAGGACCGCGCCCTGGAGCCGGGCCTGCAGGCGCTGGCGGCGGAGCGCAACCTGCCGTTGCAGGGCGTTTCCCCCGCGGCGCTGAACGCCCTGGAGGCGCGCCTGAGCCAGCCGTCCGAGCGGGTCCGCGCCCTGGCCGGCAGTGCGGGGGTGGCCGAGGCGGCGGCACTGGCGCTGGCCGATCGGCTGGGGCAGGGGCCTTCGCACCTGCTGCTCGATAAACGCCGCAGTGCCCGCGCGACCTGCGCGCTGGCCTGCATCCACCTGGAGGCTGAACGGCCATGACGGTCTATTTCATTGGCGCCGGTCCGGGCGATCCGGAACTCATCACGGTAAAGGGGCAGCGGCTGATCCGCCGTTGCCCGGTGATCCTCTATGCCGGTTCGCTGGTGCCGGAGGCAGTGCTGGAGGGGCACCAGGCGCAGCAGGTGGTGAACACCGCCGAGCTGCACCTGGAGCAGATCGTTGCGCTGCTGGCCGAGGCCCATGCCCGGGGCCAGGACGTGGCGCGGGTGCATTCGGGCGATCCGTCGCTGTATGGCGCCATCGGCGAGCAGATCCGCCACCTGCGCGAGCGCGGCATTCCCTACGAGATCGTGCCGGGCGTCACCGCCACGGCGGCCTGCGCGGCACTGCTGGGCTGCGAGCTGACGCTGCCGGAGGTGTCGCAGACGCTGATCCTCACCCGCCACGCGAGCAAGACGCGGATGCCCGAGGGCGAGTCCCTGGGGGACCTGGCCCGTCACCGGGCGACCCTGGCGATCCACCTGGGGGTGAGCCGGATGGAGGCGATCGTCGCCGAACTGTTGCCGCACTACGGGCCGGCCTGCCCGGTGGCGGTGATCCACCGCGCCAGTTGGCCGGACCAGGCCCAGGTCACCGGCACCCTTGCCGACATCGCCGAGAAGGTGCGGGCTGCGGACTTCCGCCGGACGGCGCTGATCCTGGTGGGGGAGGTGCTGGCGGCCGAGGGCTTTGCCGACTCGTCGCTGTACCGCGCCGGGCATGCGCACCTGTACCGGCCGGGCGAGTGACGGCGGAGCCGAGCGAGCATCGCTTCATATCGCTGGGTGTTGACGGTGGCTTTCTCGGCTGTGCTCGCCCTGCGAGCCCGCTCCACCTGGGCTTTTCGGCGGGCCCGTAGTGACGTACCGCTGTGAAACCCGCAGAATGCAGCCTTTCCGGCCTTTGGCCGGCCCGTCCGTATGACTTCGGCCTTGAGCGACCTGACTCCCTATGCGAATGCGCTTGATGCTGCTGGGCGGTGGCAATGCCCTTGGACAGGCGCTGATTCGCCTGGGTGCCGAGGATGATGTGGGGTTTCTCGCCCCGCGCCCGCCCGAGCAGGGGTGGGATGCCGCCAGCCTGACGCAGTTGCTCGACGACACCCGCCCCGACGCGGTGGTGAACCTCGCCTACTACTTCGACTGGTTCCAGGCCGAAGAGGTGAGCGCTGAGCGCTTCGCGGCCCAGGAGCGGTCAGTGGAGCGCCTTGCCGAGCTGTGCCAGCACCACAACATCGTGCTGCTGCAGCCCTCCAGCTACCGGGTCTTCGATGGCGCCCGCGCTACGGCTTACAGCGAGAAGGACGAGACCATTCCCCTGAGCCTGCGTGGCCAGTCCCTCTGGCGTATCGAGCAGTGCGTCCGTGCCCTGTGCCCGCGTCATGTGTTGCTGCGCTTCGGCTGGCTGCTGGACGACAGCCGCGAAGGCATCCTGGGCCGCTTCCTGGTCCGCGCCGGGCGTGACGACGAGATCTGCCTGGCGGACGACCGCCGTGGCAACCCGACGCCGGCCGACGATGCCGCGCGGGTCATGCTGGCGGTGCTCAAGCAATTGGATTGTGATGCGCCGTTGTGGGGCACCTACCACTACGGCGCCCACGAGGCGACCACCACCCTGGCCCTGGGCCAGGCAGTGCTCACCGAAGCGCGCGCCCTGCACCCGCTGAAGGTGCAGGACATCACCCCGCAGGCCCATGCGGCCCGCCCCGATGCGGCGGATGAACCGCAGCACGCGGTGCTGGCCTGCAAGAAGATCTTCCACACCTTCGGCATCAAGCCGCGCGCCTGGCGCGCGGCCCTGCCGGCCCTTCTGGATCGTTACTACCGACATGGCTGAATCCATCCTCATCACCGGCGGCGCCGGCTTCATCGGTTCGCACCTGGCGGACCAGTTGCTGGCCCGTGGACACGCCGTGCGCGTGTTGGACAACCTTTCCACCGGCAAGCCCGGCAACCTGGCGCTGGACAACCCGCGGCTGGAACTGATCGAGGGCGACGTGGCCGACGCGGCAGTGGTTGCGCGTGCCATGGCGGGTTGCAAGGCGGTGGCGCACCTGGCCGCCGTGGCCTCGGTACAGGCCTCGGTGGATGACCCGGTGGCGACCCACCAGGCCAACTTCATCGGCACTCTGAATGTCTGCGAAGCCATGCGCACCCATGGGGTGAAGCGCGTGCTGTTCGCCTCCAGCGCCGCGGTCTACGGCCAGAACGGCGAAGGCCAGGCCATCGACGAAGACACCACCAAGGCGCCGCTTACGCCCTATGCGTCGGACAAGCTGGCCAGTGAGCACTACCTGGACTTCTACCGGCGCGAGCACGGCCTGGAGCCGGCGATCTTCCGCTTCTTCAACATCTACGGCCCGCGCCAGGACCCGTCGTCGCCCTATTCGGGGGTAATCAGCATCTTCACCGAGCGGGCGCTGGCCGGCACGCCCATCACCATTTTCGGCGATGGCGAGCAGACCCGTGACTTCCTCTACATCGGCGACCTGGTGCAGGTGCTGGCCGATGCATTGGAGATGCCGGCAGTGGAGGCGGGGGCGGTGAACGTCGGCCTGCGCCAGTCCACCAGCCTCAACCAGTTGCTGGCGGCCATCGGCGAGGTGGTGGGCGTGCTGCCGGAGATTCGCCATGCGCCCGCGCGTGCGGGGGACATCCGCCATTCCCTGGCCGACAACCGGCGCCTGCTGGCCCGCTTCGACTTCCCCGAGCCGACGCCCCTGGCCAAGGGGCTGGCCGAACTGCTCGGCCGCTGAGCACGCTCCACGAGAAAGGCGCCTCCGGGCGCCTTTCTTCTTTCCGCTCGCCGTAGCCCGGGCTTCAGCCCGGGAACGCAGCCCAAACGACAAAGGCGCCCGAAGGCGCCTTTGTTCCGTACAGCAGGGCTTAGAACTTGTAGCCCAGGCCGACCATGTAGACCCACGGGTCGACGTCGACGTTGACCTTGGCACGCACGCCCAGGGCGGTGTTGTCCACGTAGGCGCGGGTGTCGATGTCGATGTAGCGGACCTGGGCGTTCAGCATGACGTTGTCGGTCAGCATGTAGTCGGCACCCACCTGCCAGGCCAGACCCCAGGAGTTCTTCACGTTGAGGTTGTCGAAGCCGGCGGCGCTTGCCTGGCTGCCCACGTGCTCATCGAAGATCCAGGTGTAGTTGATGCCACCACCCAGGTAGGGCTGGAAGGCGGACTTCGGATCCAGCGGGTAGTACACCAGGCTCAGGGTCGGTGGCAGGTGCTTCAGGGTACCCAGCTTGCCGTTGGCCGCGTCGAGGGCGGTGCCCTTGATCTTCACGTCGTGCTCGAACGGGGTGGCTGCCAGCAGTTCGACGGCCAGGTTGTCGGTCAGCATGTAGGCGAAGTTCAGGCCGAGCTGGGTGTCGCTGCTCATGGTGGCCTTGCCACCCAGGTCGGTGCCGGCCAGGCCGCCGCGGTCCACCTTGACGCTGGAGGAATCGGCTTCCGGGTTGACGGTGATGGCGCCGGCACGGATCAGGATGTCACCGGCCTGGTGAGCCTGGGCCATGGGGGCAGCCACGGCCAGTGCGAGAAGAGAGGCAGCGAGGAACGACTTTTTCATTGGGGGCTCCAGGTCTTGAGCTGTGTTGGCTGTGGCGCAGTTTCAGGGAACCGGCCCCCCGTGCGTCTTGATCTAGCTCAATGCCGATGCGGATTCGTTAGCAGGCTTGCTATCAGGCCCTTGAAGGACTGGCTGCGCTGCTGCAGTGGTGCTGAAGCCACCCGCAAAAATGCTCGTTCTTTCCACGCAAATTGCGTTTTTTGGGCTGTTTTCACCTTGCACCGGCGGCCTCGCTTCGTTCTTCAACGGCCTGCCGGCGGCCCCTGGTTTTCATCGGGATTCGTAGGGATAGATCTTGCTCGCTTCCATCTGGTAGCCGGCCTCGGCCAGTTCGCTGGTGGAGGATTTCACCTGCAGCGGGCCTTCGATCCAGAACGGCTGGTAGAGGGCATCCATCAGCACGCCCAGCTCGGTGGTGACGTGGACGATCTGGTTGGACGGCGGCGGCGGGACGTGGATGCAGGCGCCGAAGTAGGGCACCAGCAGGAACTCGGTCACGCGGCCTTCCTCGGTGACGTCCAGCGGGACGATGTAGCCGGGCAGCTTCACCTCCTGGCCGTCCAACTCCTTGACCACCGGGGCGGCCGGGGACTGCTGGGTGGCCGCCGGGCCGGACTCGCTGGCCAGGGAGTCGGCCAGTTGCGACAGATCGTGGATCGGCGTCGGTGGTGGGGGCGGTGGGGCGTCGGCGGGGATCATCTCCGACCAGGTCAGTTCACGCACATCCCCCGCCCAGAGGGCGGTGGTGGCCAGCAGCAGGAGGGCCGGCAGGGTCAGCAGGGCACGTTTCATTCGCAGCTCACAGGCGGATGGAGAGGCCGTCGGCCAGGGACTGCCGATAGGCGCGCCAGGCCGGCACGCTGCCCATCAGCAGGGCGGCGGCCAGGATACCGCCCAGCAGCGTCCACTCATAGTTGGAGGGCAGCGCCAGGGGCAGGTAGAGGCCGTAGTTGGCCTGTACATAGCCCTGGCTGAGGGCGATGCCGAGGTACAGCAGGCCGAGCCCGAGTACCGCACCGGCCACGGCCAGGGCGAAGGCCTCCAGCACCAGCAGGCTGCCGATGTGCCAGGGGCGCGCGCCCACGGAGCGGAGGATGGCCATTTCCCGGCGGCGTTCGTTGAGGCTGGTGAGGATGGCGGTGAGCATGCCGATCAGCCCGGTGAGCACCACGAACAGCGAGACCACGAACAGTGCCTTCTCGGCCGTGCCCATCAGGCTCCACAGCTCCTGCAGGGCGACGCCGGGGAGCACTGCCAGCAGCGGCTCGCCCCGGTATTCGTTGATCTGCCGCTGCAGGGCGAAGGTGGCGATCTTGCTGTTGAGCCCCAGCAGGAAGGCGGTGATGGCCTTGGGCTGCAGGTCCATGGTGCGGGCCTGCTCGGCACTGACTTTGCCGGCACCGCGCGCGGGTACGCCGTTCTGCCAGTCCACGTGCAGCGCCTCCATGCCCGCCAGGGAGATGTGCAGGGTGCGGTCCACCGGGGTGCCGGTGCGTTCGAGGATGCCGACCACGGTGAACGGCTTGTCGTCGTGCTGCACCAGGCTGACGGTGCTGACACCGTGGGCCAGCACGATGTGGTCGCCCAGCTTGTACTTCAGGGCCTCGGCCACCTCGGCGCCGAGCACCACGTCGAACAGGTCGGCGAAGGGTTTGCCCTCGGCCAGCTTCAGCGGCTGGGCGCGGCCGTAGCGGTAGTGCTCGAAGTAGGCCTCGCTGGTGCCCATCACCCGGTAGCCCTTGTGGGAGTCGCCGAGGGAGATCGGGATGGCCCATTTCACCCGCTTGTCCTGGGCGATGGATTCGAAGCTCTCCCAGCGGATGTTGTTGGTGGCGTTGCCGATGCGGAACACCGAGTAGAGCAGCAGGTTCACCGAACCGGAGCGGGCGCCGACGATCAGGTCGGTGCCGCTGATGGTGCTGGCGAAGCTGGCGCGGGCTTCGGTGCGCACCCGCTCCACCGCCAGCAGCAGGCAGACCGAGAGGGCAATGGCGAAGACCGTGAGCAGGGCGGTGAAGCGGCGGTTGGCGAGGCTCGCCAGGGCCAGGCGTAGCAGGTGCATCTCAGGCCTCCAGCGGGCGGGCGGCGCGGTTCAGGTCCAGCAGCGAGAGGCTGCGGTCGAAGAGGGGGGCCAGGCTCTGGTCATGGCTGACGAAGAGCAGGCTGGTGCCGGCGTCGCGGCATTCGTCGAAGAGCAGGCGCAGGAAGCTTTCGCGGGCATCGGCGTCCAGGGCCGAGGTGGGCTCGTCGGCGATCAGCAGCTCCGGCTGGCCGATCAGCGCGCGGGCAGCGGCGACACGCTGCTGCTGGCCGATCGACAGGGCGTCGGCGCGGCGCTCCAGCAGGGCCTCGCCGAGGCCGAGGTGGCCGAGCAGGGTCACGGCGGCGGCCGACACGCTGCCGTGGCGTTGGCTGGCACGCTGGGCGCGCAGGCGGGAGAAGCGGCAGGGCAGCTCGACGTTCTCGCGCACCGAGAGGAACGGCAGCAGGTTGAACTGCTGGAAGATGTAGCCGGTGTGGTCCACGCGGTAGCGGTCGCGGGCCGCGGAGGAGAGGGCGCCGAGGTCCTGGCCGAGCAGGCGGACGTGCCCGCGCCCGGGCGCCTGGACACCGCCCAGCAGGCCCAGCAGGGTGGTCTTGCCGCTGCCGCTGGGGCCTTTGAGGAAGAGGGTTTCACCGCTGTTGAGGGTGAAGGCGGGGATGTCCAGCAACTCGGCCTGGCCGGGCCAGGCGAATCCCAGGTCGGTGATTTCGATCAGTGTCTGGCTCATGTACGGACGGCCGGGTTGCCCCGGCCGGCTCATCGGGGGATCAGAAGCTCAGGGAGGAGGCCGCGGGGGTCAGTTCGGCGCCCTGTTGGCCCATCGGGCCGATCAGTTGTACCTGAATTTTCTGGGTGGCGGGGAAGCGTGTGAACAGGCCCTTGAGGTCCAGCCCGGTCAGCTTGGCCGGCGTTGCGCATTCCAGGTGGTAATGCGCATGGATCTCGCTGTGCTCGTGGTCATGCTTGTCGCCGTCCTCGTGCTTGTGCTCATGTTCGTGTTCGTGGGCCTTTTCCGGGGCGTTGCCGAACAGCGGGCTTTCCAGCTTCTGCTCGGACACCTTGCAGCCGGCGGCCTCGGGGAGGGCGAACAGGGCCAGTGGCTTCTCCAGCTCGGCGCGGGCCTTGGCCACGGCAGCCTTGTCGGCGTCGCTGCGGGCCTCGTGTTCGAAGCCCACCAGGTTCATGGCCGGGCTTTCCAGTTCCAGCTCCAGGGTGCTGCCGTCCAGGGCAGCGTTGAGGCGAGCCACGCCGTGCTCATGGGCACCCAGGCTGCCGTGGCCTTCGTGGTCGTGGTCGTGTTCATGGGCCTGGACGGAGAAAGCCAGGGGGAGCAGTGCGAAGGGCAGGGCGAGCAGCAGGCGGCGCATGGGAGTCTCCAGATGCAAGTGAAAAGCGCTGTTACGTTATAACAAGTGTGGGCTGGCTTCCAGAGGCGTGAGAGCATGGCGCGTTGTTTATCGAGGAGCCTTGCATGCTGCGCATTCGCGGACGGATCGGTGATTGGCCGGTGGACCTGACGGTGGAAATGGACGAGGAGGACTGGCAGCGCCTGGGTGCTCAATTGCACGGTGCCCCGGCAGCGTCGCGCGAGCCGGTTGCGCCGCCTGTGCCCGTCCCCTCTCGCCAGGCGGACCCGCGCTGGGAGGCAGCCCTGGGGCTGCTGCGCGAGGCCGGACGCCTGGAAGGGCCGCGCCTGCTGGCGGATCTGGAGGCCCTGGCGGGCAGTGCGGCAGCCGGCAAGCGCCTGCTGGTGCGCCTGCGCCATTGCGAGCAGGTGCAACTGGAAACCGGGGCAGACGCGCCGGTGTATGTCTGGAAGGGCTGAGACCTGTGAGATGGCCAGGCAGCCCCGGCAACGGGCTGCCTGGCAGGGCGATCAGTAGATTGCCTGGTACAGCTTGCGGCGGTAGGTGGTGACCAGCGGGTGGTCGTTGCCCAGCAGGTCGAACACCTGCAGCAGGGTCTTGTGGGGCAGGCCTTCGCCATAGTTGCGGTTGCGCACGAACAGGCGCAGCAGGGCGTCCAGGGCCGGTTCGTACTGCTGGCGGGCCAACTGGTGGATGGCCAGTTGGTAGCTGGCTTCGTCGTCGCTCGCGTCCTGGGCCAGGCGGCTCTTCAGGGCGGCGGCCTCGGGCAGGTCGTTCACCTGGCGCAGGAAGGCCAGTTGGGCGCGGGCGCCGGCCAGGGCCTGCTTGTGCTCGTCGCCCTTGACCGCATCCAGTACCAGTTGGGCTTCACCCAACTCGCCGCGCTCGGCGAGGCAGCGGGCGTAGAGGATCAGCGCCGGGGCGTTGCCGTTGTCTTCGCCCAGCAGTTGCTTGAGCACGGCCTCGGCATCACCGATGCGGCCGTCGTCGAACAGGGCCTGGGCCGCTTCCATCGGGTCGGCGGCTTCCGGTGCCGGTTCGGCGACGTGGGGGGCGAGCATGGCGCGGATCTGGGATTCCGGCTGGGCACCGGCGAAGCCGTCCACCGGCTGGCCGTCCTTGAACAGCACCACGGTGGGCAGGCTGCGGATGCCGAAGCGCATGACGATGTCCTGCTCGACGTCGCAGTTGACCTTGGCCAGCAGCAGCTCGCCCCGGTAGGACTCGGCGATCTGTGCCAGCAGCGGCATGAGGGCTTTGCAGGGGGCGCACCACTCGGCCCAGAAATCCACCAGCACGGGTTTGTGGAAGGAGTTCTGGATCACCGACTGGTCGAAGTCGAGGGCGGTGGCGTCGAAGATGTAGGGCGTGTCGCTCATCGTGGATTCCGTAAGCGCAGGGAAGAGAGTGGGCGAATCATACGGCCGCTAACGCTGCGCGCCTACCGGGTGGGTGGCGAGCGGCGTGGTACAGGCTCACATGGCGGAACTGCTCGGGTTCGGCCAGGTCCGGCCAGGTGCAGGCCTCCAGCATGGTCAGGCGGCTGTAGTGCGGGTGGGCGAAGTCGCGCACGCGGGAGTCGGCCACCAGTGCTTCGCGGCCCCGGCTGAGGAAGTGGTCCAGCAGCGGCAGGTTGGCGCGGTCGTAGAGCACGTCGGCCACCACCACCAGGTCGAAGCGGTCGGCCTCGGCGAAGAAGTCGGCGCTGTAGCCGAGCGTCACGCCGTTCAGTTCGGCATTGGCGCGGCAGGCCTCCAGGGCCAGCGGGTCGAGGTCGCAGGCCACCACTTCCGCCGCGCCGGCCTTGGCGGCGGCGATGGCCGCTACGCCGGAGCCGGCGCCGAAGTCCAGCACGCGCTTGCCGGCGACCCAGTGGGGCTGCTCGGCGAACCAGCGTGCCAGAGCCAGGCCGCTGGCCCAGCAGAAGCACCAGTAGGGCGGCTCTTCGAGGATGCGCCGGGTCTCGTCGGCGTCGAAGGCGCGGTCCATGTTGTCGGGATCGATCAGCCAAAGGCGCAGGTCGGTGCCCGGCAGCGTTTCGGCGCGCAGGTGGGCATCGCCCAGCAGTTGGGCGAGCGGTGCCTGCAGCGTCGAGGGCGGCGTCATGGTGCGGCCTCCAGTTGCAAGGTGCCCAGGGACTGGCTTTCCGCTGCCGGGATGCGCCGTGGGGCGAGGCGCTGGATCAGTTGGCCGGACTGGCTGACCCGGGCGCGCAGCTCCACCCGCAGGTCCCGGGGGAAAGCCTCGGGATTGAAGATCAGGCGGAAGGGCAGGGCAGTGCCGGTGCCGTCGAGGCGGAGGCTGCCGAGCAGGCGCAGCGGGCGGTCGCGGCTGTCCACCGCCAGCAAGGCCAGCTCCACGTTGCTGCCGGCCGGGGCCCCCAGCAACTGGCCGTCCAGCGCGCGCATGTGGGCGGGCAACGGCTGCTCGGCGGCGGGCTTGGCGAGCGGTTTCGCGGGTGTGGGTTCGGCGGGCGGCTCGCCGGCGCAGGCGGCCAGCAGGGCGGCGAGGGAAAGGATGTAGAGCGGACGCATCATGACTCCTGGCCAAGGGGGTACAGGCGGTGTGCGCGGCCTTATAGCTCAAACCTCGGTTGCTTGTCTTGCCAGGGAGATGCGCTACCATGTGGCCTTCATTTCCGCCATAGCCCCTCCCCGCCATGCACTGTCCCTTCTGCGGCGCCCATGACACCAAGGTGATCGACTCGCGACTGGTCGCGGAAGGCGATCAGGTCCGCCGTCGCCGCGAGTGCCTGGCCTGTGAGGAGCGCTTCACCACCTTCGAGACCGCCGAACTGGTGATGCCACGCCTGATCAAGCAGGACGGCAGCCGCCAGCCCTTCGACGAGGACAAGCTCCGCGCCGGCATGCAACGGGCGCTGGAGAAGCGCCCGGTGAGCATCGAGCGTCTCGAGGAGGCCATCGCCCACATCAAGCACAAGCTGCGCGCCACCGGCGAGCGCGAGGTGAAGTCGCGGGTGCTGGGCGAGCTGGTGATGGTCGAGCTGCAGAAGCTCGACGAGGTGGCCTACATCCGCTTCGCTTCGGTCTATCGCCGCTTCCAGGACCTCAACGAGTTCCGCGAGGAAATCGAGCGGCTGGCCCGTGAGCCTTCCAAAGACTAAGGCATGACCGCATCCGACCAGGCCTTCATGGCCCGTGCGCTGGAACTGGCCCGCAAGGGCCTCTATTCGACCCACCCCAATCCCCGCGTCGGCTGCGTGATCGTCCGTGACGGCCAGGTGGTCGGCGAAGGCTGGCACGCCCGCGCCGGCGAGCCCCACGCCGAGGTGCATGCCCTGCGCCAGGCCGGCGAGCGCGCCAGGGGGGCCACGGCCTACGTGACCCTGGAACCGTGCAGCCACCACGGGCGGACCCCGCCCTGTGCCGATGCGCTGGTGAATGCCGGTATTGCCCGGGTAGTCGCCGCCATGCAGGACCCCAACCCCCAGGTGGCCGGCCGTGGCCTGCTGCGCCTGATGGACGCCGGCATCGCCGTGCAGTCCGGGGTGCTGGAGAGCGAGGCGCGGGCACTCAATGCCGGCTTCATCAAGCGCATGGAGATCGGGTTGCCCTTCGTCTGCGTCAAGCTCGCCATGAGCCTGGACGGCCGCACCGCCATGGCCAGTGGTGAAAGCCAGTGGATCACCGGCCCGGCCGCCCGTGCCGCCGTGCAGCGCCTGCGGGCGCGGGCCAGTGTGGTGCTGACCGGTGCCGACACCGTGCTCACCGACGGCGCCCGCCTGACCGTGCGCCCCGACGAACTGGGCCTGAACGCCGAACTGACCGCCCTGGCTTTGACCCGCCCGCCGCAGCGGGTGCTGGTGGACGGCCGTCTGCGGGTGCCGCTTTCCGCGCCCTTCTACCAGGTCGGCAAGGCCCTGGTGGCCACCTGCGCGGTGGCCTCGGCGCGGGATCGCTTCCAGGAAGAAGGCCACGAACTGCTGGCAGTGCCGAGCAGCAACGGCCATGTCGACCTGCGTCGCTTGCTGCTGGAGCTGGGCTCGCGCGGTGCCAACGAAGTGCTGGTGGAGGCTGGGCCGCGCCTGGCTGGTGCCTTCGCCCGGGCGGGCCTGGTGGATGAGTTCCAGATCTTCATGGCCGGTCGCCTGCTCGGCTCCAGCGCCCGTCCCCTGCTGGACTGGCCCCTGGCGCGGATGGCCGAGGCGCCGCAGTTGAAGATCACCGAAGTGCGCGCCGTCGGTGACGACTGGCGGATCATTGCCGTGCCGCTACCCTCGGCGGCTCGATAGCTGATCATTTCCATCGAGACGACCGGCTTGGAGCGGGCCGCGCCCTGTGTTAAAAACGCGCTCGGCCTTCTGGAACGGAAGGCCGGAACGTTCTCAGGGCGGGGTGGAAGTCCCCACCGGCGGTAATTGCGCCACGCGCATAGCCCGCGAGCGCTTCCCGGTCGCCATGGCGAGGGGAAGGTCAGCAGACCCGGTGTGATCCCGGGGCCGACGGTCACAGTCCGGATGAAGAGAGAACGGGATTGCCCGCCTGGGTGCGCGTTCGCGCGTCCGCGAAGTCCCATTCGATCCAGAGCCCTGTTTCTCACCGAACAGGAGATCGACATGCTCAACCCCCTTCGACCGAACCGCGCGGCCCAGGCCGTTCGCGTGCCGGTCCTCGCCCAGGCTGCCGATGGCGGCCGCTCCAAGACTCGGGAGGCACCATGTTCACCGGCATAATCGAAGCCATCGGCACCCTTCGCGCCATCACCCCCAAGGGCGGTGACGTCCGGGTCCTGGTGGAGACCGGCAAGCTGGACCTGGGCGACGTCAAGCTCGGCGACAGCATCGCCGTCAACGGTGTCTGCCTCACCGCCGTGGAACTGCCTGGCAACGGCTTCTGGGCCGACGTCAGCCGTGAAACCCTGGCGCGCACCGCCTTCGACGACCTCAAACCGGGTAGCCCGGTGAACCTGGAAAAGGCCCTCACCCCCACCAGCCGCCTCGGCGGCCACCTGGTCAGCGGCCACGTCGATGGCATCGGAGAAGTGATCGCTCGGGAAGACAATGCCCGTGCCGTCCAATTCAGGGTCCGCGCGCCGCGTGAACTGGCCAAGTACATCGCCCTGAAGGGATCGATCACCGTCGACGGCACCAGCCTGACGGTAAACGCGGTCAATGGCGCCGAGTTCGAGTTGACCATCGTTCCGCACACCCTGGCGGAAACCATCATGGTGGATTACCGGCCCGGACGCCGGGTGAACCTGGAAGTGGACCTGCTGGCCCGTTATCTGGAGCGCCTGCTGCTGGGCGACAAGGCCGCCGAGCCCCAGGCGTCCGGCATCACCGAAGGTTTCCTTGCCGAACACGGCTACCTCAACCGCTGAATTCATAAGCTCATAAGGAGGGCCCATGGCTCTCAATACCGTTGACGAACTGATCGAAGACATCCGCCAGGGCAAGATGGTCATCCTCATGGATGACGAGGACCGTGAGAACGAAGGCGACCTGATCATGGCCTCCGAGTGCGTGCAGGCCGAGCACATCAACTTCATGGCGCGCTTCGCCCGTGGCCTGATCTGCATGCCGATGACCCGCGAGCGCTGCGAGCTGCTCAAGCTGCCGCTGATGGCGCCGCGCAACGGCTCCGGCTTCGGCACCAAGTTCACCGTCTCCATCGAGGCGGCCGAAGGCGTCACCACCGGCATCTCCGCCGCCGACCGTGCGCGCACCGTGCAGGTGGCCGCCGCCAAGGGCGCCAAGGCCGAGGACATCGTAAGCCCCGGCCACATCTTCCCGCTGATGGCTCAGCCCGGCGGCGTGCTGGCCCGTGCCGGTCACACCGAGGCGGCCTGCGACCTGGCACGCATGGCCGGCTTCGAGGCGTCCGGGGTGATCTGCGAGATCATGAACGACGACGGCACCATGGCCCGTCGCCCCGAACTGGAGGCGTTCGCCGCCGAGCACGGGATCAGGATCGGCACCATCGCCGACCTCATCCACTACCGCCTGATCCACGAGCGCACCGTCGAGCGCATCGCCGAACAGCCGCTGGACAGCGAGCTGGGGCACTTCAATCTGGTGACCTACCGCGATGCCGTGGAAGGCGACGTGCACATGGCGCTTACCCTGGGCGAGATCAGCCCGGACGAACCGACCCTGGTGCGCGTGCACAACATGGACCCGCTGCGCGACCTGTTCATGGTCAACCAGCCCGGCCGCTGGAGCCTGCGTGCGGCGATGAAGGAAGTGGCCACCTCCGGCAGCGGCGTGGTGCTGCTGCTGGGCAACCCGCTGACCGGCCCGCAACTGCTGGCCCACCTGGAGCGCCAGTTGGGCACCGAGGCCAAGATCACCACGCCCTCCACCTACAGCACCGTCGGTGCCGGTTCGCAGATTCTCCGGGACCTCGGGGTACGCAAGATGCGCCTGATGAGTTCGCCGATGAAGTTCAACGCGATATCCGGTTTCGACCTGGAAGTTGTAGAATACCTGCCCGCTGAATGACCCGAAGGGCCCTGGCCGTGAACGGCCGGGGCCTTCGCTCTTTAATTGACGAGAACCCGCCCATGCCCCTAAAGACCATCGAAGGTACTTTCATCGCCCCCAAAGGCCGCTATGCCCTGGTGGTCGGCCGTTTCAACAGCTTTGTCGTGGAAAGTCTGGTAAGTGGCGCCGTAGACGCCCTGGTCCGCCATGGCGTGGCCGAGGACGACATCACCATCATTCGTGCCCCCGGTGCCTTCGAGATCCCCCTGGTCACCCAGAAGGTCGCTCAGCGTGGCGATTTCGCCGCCATCATCGCCCTGGGCGCGGTCATTCGTGGCGGCACCCCGCACTTCGAATACGTCGCCGGTGAGTGCACCAAGGGCCTGGCCCAGGTGTCCATGGAGTTCGGCGTACCGGTCGCCTTCGGCGTCCTGACCGTCGACTCCATCGAGCAGGCCATCGAGCGTTCCGGCACCAAGGCCGGCAACAAAGGCGCCGAAGCCGCACTCTCCGCCCTCGAAATGGTCAGCCTGCTGGCGGCCTTGGAGGCCAAGTGAGTTTCAACCGTGACAACGACGCCCCCGAGGCGCCGAAGAAGCCCGCCAAGGGCAAGATCGCCACGCGTCGCCAGGCCCGCAGTCTGGCCATGCAGGCGCTCTACTCCTGGCACATCGCCGGGCAACCCCTGAACGAGATCGAGGCGCAGTTCCGCGTCGACAACGATTTCAGCCAGGTGGACGGTGCCTACTTCCACGAGATCCTCCATGGCGTACCGCGCCAGAAGACCGAGATCGACGAGGCCTTCCTGCCCTGCCTGGATCGCCCCCTGGAAGAGGTCGATCCGGTCGAGCTGGCCATCCTGCGCCTCTCCACCTACGAGCTGATGAACCGCGTCGACGTGCCGTACCGCGTGGTCATCAACGAAGGCATCGAGCTGGCCAAGGTCTTCGGTGCCACCGACGGGCACAAGTTCGTCAACGGCGTCCTCGACAAGCTGGCGCCCCGGCTGCGTGCTGCCGAGGTTCGTGGCGGCAAGCGCTGAGCCCCGCCACCGATGGGTGAGTTCGAGCTGATCCGTCGCTACTTCGCCTCCGCCGCCTGTGCGGCGGGTGGCGAAGGCATTGCCCTCGGTATCGGCGACGACTGCGCCTTGCTGCAGCCCTCACCGGGCGAGCAGTTGGCCGTGTCCACCGACACCCTGGTGGCCGGCGTCCACTTTCCCTTGGTGTGCGATCCCTTCCGGCTGGGCCAGCGAGCCCTCGCCGTGTCCGCCAGCGACCTGGCCGCCATGGGCGCCGCGCCCCTGGGCTTCACCCTGGCCCTGACCCTTCCCGTTGCCGACGCCGACTGGCTGCAAGGCCTGGCTGCCGGCCTCGACGCCATGGCCCGCCGTTGCGGCCTGGCTCTGGTGGGCGGCGACACTACCCGTGGCCCCTTGAGCCTGACCCTCACCGTATTCGGACGCCTGCCGGCTGGCGCCGCGCTGCGGCGCTCCGGTGCCCGTCCCGGGGACCTGCTCTGCGTGAGTGGCAGCCTGGGCGATGCCGGCGGCGCCCTGCCGCTGGTGCTCGGCCAGCGGTCGGACGACGGCCCCGAGGCGCGTGCCCTGGTGGATCATTTCTGGGCACCGCCGCCGCAGTTCGCTCTCGGGCTGGCCCTGCGTGGCCGGGCCAGCGCCGCGCTGGACGTGTCCGATGGCCTGTTGGCCGACTGCGGGCACATCGCCGCCGCTTCCGGCGTCGCCCTGTGGCTGGAGGCTGGGCGCGTCCCGCTGTCCCCGGCCCTGCAAGCGCTCTACCCCCACGACCAGGCCCTGGGCCTGGCCCTGTCCGGCGGTGACGACTACCGCCTGGCGTTCACCCTGCCGCCGCACCAGCTCGACGCCGTGCAGGCCGCCTGGCCGGCACTGGCCGTGATCGGCCGTGTCGAAGCCGGCCAAGGTGTCCACCTGTTGGATGCCGACGGCTGCGCGCGACCGCTGCCGGCCCAGGGTTATCTACATTTCGGGAGTCACGGTGACTGATCATCCGCAACAAGCGCCGGCTCAGCCGGTTCCGCACTCGGTCTGGCGCAACCCCTGGCACTTCCTCGCCTTCGGCTTCGGTTCCGGCACATTGCCCAAGGCGCCCGGTACCTGGGGCTCGCTGGTGGCCCTGCCGTTCATCCCGCTGTGGCAGATGCTGCCCGACTGGGGCTACTGGCTGATGCTCGGACTGACCATGCTGTTCGGCTTCTGGCTGTGCGGCAAGGTTGCCGACGACCTGCGTGTGCACGATCACGAAGGCATCGTCTGGGACGAGATGGTCGGCATGTGGATCACCCTCTGGCTGGTGCCCGAGGGTTGGCACTGGCTGCTGCTAGGCTTCGTGGTGTTCAGGGTCATGGATATCCTCAAGCCCTGGCCGATCCGCTGGATCGATCGCCACGTGCATGGCGGCGTTGGCATCATGCTCGATGATGTGCTGGCCGGCGTCTTCGCCTGGCTGGCCATGCACCTGATCGTATGGGGCGTTGGTCTGACAAGCGTCTGATTTGAAGGGAGACGGTACGATGCTCCGCAGGTTCCTCGGTGTGTTTTCTCTACTGCTGGCTTCCTCTGCCTGGGCAACCGAAGGTTCTGCCGCAGCGCCCGAGATCGTCATCGCCTCGGAGGTCTGGGCCGGCCACACCAATGCCGACGGCAGCGGCCTTGGCTGGGACATCCTGCGCGCGGTCTACGAACCGGTGGGTGTACGGCTGAAGATCCGTAACGAGCCCTACACCCGTTCGGTGGGGCTGGTGCAGCGTCACGAGGCCGATGCCTGGATGGGCGCCTACCGCGACGAAGTCGCCGGTGCCGTCTACCCCCGCTGGCACTACGACGCCGACCAGATCAGTGCCCTTGGCAAGGCCGGTGCACCGGTCCCCAGCCTAGAGACCCTCGGTCACTATCGCCTGGTGTGGATTCGCGGCTACGACTACCAGCAGTACCTGCCAAACCTGAAGCACTTCGAAGAAATCCAGCGCAGCAGCGGTATCCTCTCCATGCTCGATCTCGGGCATGTGGACTACTACATCGATGCCCGCACCGAGATCAACGGGCTGCTCGCCCAGACGGCTCATCCGGAGCGCTACCAGGCCACTTTCCTGACCTCGCTGCGGCTCTACGTCGGTTTCGCAGCCAACGAACGCGGCCGCGAGTTCGCTGCCTTGTTCGACGAGCGCATGGAGCGTCTGGTGGCGAGCGGCGAACTGCGCCCGTTCTACGCCCGCTGGAAGCAACCCTACCCCTTCGACCCACCGGAGAAACCCCATGCGTCGCGTTGAGCTGTCCTGCCTTGGCCTGTTGTTGATGGCCTGTACCAGCGCCTGGGCCGAGCCCGTGGTGCAGGTGGTGGGGCTGTTCCCCAATGCGGCGGTGATCAGCGTCGACGGCCAGCGCAAGCTGGTGCGGGTCGGCCAGACCGGCCCCGGCGGCGTGCAGGTGGTCAGTGCCGACAGCAAGGGCGCCGTCCTGCGCATCGACGGCGTCGAGCGGCCCTATGCCCTCAGTCGCGAATACAACAGTGCCGCCCCGCCCCCGAGCAGTGCCGGCGCCGCCGCGCCCGCGCCGCGCAAGGCGCAGATGAGCATCGCCCGGAGCAACAACGGGCACTACATGGTGGCTGGCGCCATCAACGGTCACCCCGTGCAGTTCATGGTGGACACCGGTGCCACCAGCGTGGCGATGAACGAGAACCAGGCGCGCATGCTCGGCCTCGACTACCGCGTCGAGGGTAAACCGATGACCGCCAGTACCGCCGGCGGCAACGTGCGTGCCTGGCGGGTGCGCTTTGACCGGGTCAAGATCGGCCCGCTGGAAGTGCTCGGCGTCGAAGGCGCGGTGGTGGAGGGCGATGCCCCGGTGGACGTGCTGCTGGGCATGAGCTTCCTCAACCAGGTGCGCTGGCGCGAGGACCAGGGCGTGCTGCGCCTGGAGTCCAAGTTCTAGGGCTTCCGAGCGGAGCCGACCGGCCAAGCCTTTCGATCCTTATCCCCAACTATTCAGTCTGACGGGCCGGCAGACGCTGCTGATACAATGCCGGCCTTTCGCAAACCCAGGAGAACCGTGGTGTCCGTCGTTTTCGTCGCCGCCTCCCAACTGCCCACGCCCTTTGGCCTGTTCACCATGCACGGCTTCCTAGACGAGGAAAGCGGCAAGGAACACGTCGCCCTGACCATGGGTGATATCGCCGACGGCCAGCCCGTGCTGGGGCGCCTGCACTCCGAGTGCCTGACCGGCGATGCCCTGTTCAGCCTGCGTTGCGACTGCGGCTTCCAGCTTGAGGCCGCCCTGCGCGCCATCGCCGAAGCCGGCCGTGGCGTGCTGCTGTACCTGCGCCAGGAAGGCCGTGGTATCGGCCTGTTGAACAAGATCCGCGCCTACGAGCTGCAGGACGGCGGCGCCGACACCGTCGAGGCCAACGAACGGCTGGGCTTCGGCGCCGACCAGCGTGAGTACGCCTTCTGCCTGCCGATGCTCGAACACCTGGGCATCAGCAGCATCAAGCTGATGACCAACAACCCGCGCAAGGTGAAGGCCCTGGAAGGCTTCGGCATCCGCGTCGCCGAACGCGTGCCGCTGCAGACCGGCCTCAACCCGCACAACAAGAAGTACCTGGCCACCAAGGCCGGCAAGCTCGGCCACATGCTGGGCAGCCTGCACCAGGGCGAAGTCGAGCTATGACCCGCAGCCAGGTTCGCCGTCTGCTGGCACTCGAATGGTGGGCGCATCTGGGCGCCGCCCTGGGCCCGCTGTTCCTGGTCAACCTGCTGTTCGGCTCCGGTGACCCGGTGTTCCCGGCCCTCGAGATGCCCCTGTTCGTCGCCGCGCTGTTCTCCATGTTCATCAGCCTGCCGCTGTTCCGGGGTTACAAGCGCGCACTCATCGCCACCGAAAAGGCACTGGACGGCGACCACGAGCGCGAAGCCTGGATCGAACTGCGCCGGGTGCGCCGCATCGCCCTGCTGGGCGCCGGCCTGCCCGCCTGGGTGGGTGCCGTCGCCGTGTTCGCCGGACTCAATGCCGTGGCCCTGGTGCTGCTGGCCCTGAGCAGCGCCGTGGTGCTGTCGCTCTACCGCATTCCCCGCCAACTGGCCTGATGCGCCACCTGCTCGGCCTCCTGCTGCTGGGCCTGGTGCTGCCGGCGCTGGCCGATGACGGCGCACGGCGGGTGGTCAGCCTGGCCCCCTCCCTCAGCGAAATCATGCTCGAACTGCATGCCGAGGACCGCCTGGTGGGCGTGCTCGACGGCGGCGAGCGCCCGGCGGCCCTGACCGCGCTGCCCAGCGTCGGCCACTACGGCCAGGTGCAGCTTGAGCGCGTGGTGGCCCTGGCGCCCGACCTCATCCTGCTCTGGCCCGACAGCGTCGGCGCACCCATGCAGCAGCGCCTGGAGCAGCTCGGCATCCCCTTGCTGGTGATCGAACCGCGTCGGCTGGACGAGCTGGCGGACGTCTTCGAACAGATCGGCCCCCGGGTCGGTCATGGCGCCGAAGGCCAGGCCCTGGCCCGGCGCTTCCGAGACGGGCTGGCCGAGCTGCGCCAGCGCTACCGCCGCGAGCCGCCGCTGCCGGTGTTCTACCAGGTCTGGGATCACCCGCTGTACACCCTGGGTGGCCGACAGATCGTCAGCGACGCTCTGGCCCTGTGCGGCGCGCGCAACCTGTTCGCCGACCTCGACCTGCCGGCGCCCCAGGTCGGCATCGAGGCCGTACTGCAGCGCCAGCCCCGCGTCATCCTGGTCAGCGAGCCGGCCCAGGCCGCCGTCTGGCAGGCTTGGCCGCAATTGCCGGCAGTGGCCGCTGGGCAGGTCTGGGCGGTGCCCGACCGGGGCCTGGAACGCCCCAGTTTCCAGATGCTCGGGGCCACCCGCGCGCTGTGCGAACGCCTGGCTCAGGCACGCTAGCGCTCTCTTGTTAAAACCGCGAAGCCCCACCCGGTTGCGCCCCATCGGCACCTGGCAGTCGCAGGTCGGAGGCACCCTGAACCAGCAGGAATGGCCGGAAGAATGCGGCCCAGAAATCCGTAGGCGGTTGAGGAGGGGCGGCGGCGACAGGAAAGGGGGCGAAGGGCTGTTCCGCCAGAGGTGAATCACCGGCCCGGCTGCGCCACAGCGGCGCAGCCGAGTCCCGGGTTACAGCCCGGCAGCCTTCGAAGGCGCCTGCGGCTCCAGCAAAGCCAGGCGCTGGCGCACGGCGGCTTCGATGCCCGCCTCGTCCAGGCCGCACTCGGCCAGCATCTGCGCCGGCTTGGCGTGTTCCACGTAATAGTCCGGCAGGCCCAGGTGCAGCACCGGCACCTGCAGGTTCTCGTGGGCGAGGAACTCGCTGACGGCAGCACCGGCGCCGCCCATCACGCTGTTCTCTTCAATGGTCACCAGCAGCCCGTGGCTGCCGGCCAGCTCCCGCAGCAGCGCTTCGTCCAGGGGTTTGACGAAGCGCATGTCCACCACCGTGGCGTCCAGGCGCTCGCCCACCTGCAGGGCTTCGGCCAGTTGCACGCCGAAGGCCAGCAGGGCGACGCCGCTGCCACGGCGGCGAACCACTGCCTGGCCGATCGGCACTGGCGCCAGTTCTGGCTCGATGACCGCGTTGGGGCCGCTGCCACGGGGGTAGCGCACCGCCGCCGGGCCCTGGAAGTGGTAACCGGTGGTCAGCAGCAGGCGCAGTTCGTTCTCATCGCTCGGGGTCATCACCAGCATGCCGGGGATGCAGCGCAGGTAGGACAGGTCGAAGCTGCCGGCGTGGGTCGGGCCGTCTTCGCCCACCAGGCCGGCGCGGTCGATGGCGAACAGCACGTCGAGGTTCTGCACCGCCACGTCATGGACCAGTTGGTCATAGGCGCGCTGGAGGAAGGTGGAGTAGATCGCCACCACCGGCTTCACGCCGTCGCAGGCCATGCCGGCCGCCAGGGTCACGGCGTGCTGCTCGGCGATGGCGACGTCGAAATAGCGCTCCGGGAAGCGCTCGGCGAAGGCCACCAGGTCCGAGCCTTCCTTCATCGCCGGGGTGATGCCCACCAGGCGCGGGTCCTGGGCGGCCATGTCGCACAGCCACTGGCCGAAGACGTTGGAGTATTTCGGCCCCGACGGCTTCTTCGGCGCCGCCGGGGCATCCAGCGGCTCCAGCTTGGTGATGGCGTGGTAGCCGATAGGGTCGACCTCGGCCGGGGCGAAGCCCTTGCCCTTCTTGGTCACCACATGGAGGAACTGCGGGCCCTTGAGGTCACGCATGTTGCGCAGGGTGGCCACCAGGGTGGGCAGGTCGTGGCCGTCGATGGGGCCGATGTAGTTCCAGCCCAGCTCCTCGAACAGCGTGCCGGGAACCAGCATGCCCTTGGCGTATTCCTCGGTGCGGCGGGCGATCTCCCAGGCGCCGGGCAGGCGCGAGAGCACCTTCTTGCTGCCCTCGCGCATGCTCGCGTAGGTGCGGCTGGAGAGGATCTTGGCCAGGTAGTTGGACAGCCCGCCGACGTTGTGGGAGATCGACATGTCGTTGTCGTTGAGGATCACCAGCATGTCGGCCTGCACGTCCGAGGCATGGTTCAGCGCCTCGAAGGCCATGCCGGCGGTGAGCGCGCCGTCGCCGATCACGGCGATGGATTTGCGCCCCGAGCCCTGCATGCGGGCGGCGATGGCCATACCCAGGGCCGCGCTGATGGAGGTGCTGGAGTGGCCGACGCCGAAGGTGTCGTACTCGCTCTCCGAGCGACGCGGGAAGGCGGCGATGCCGTCCTTCTGGCGCAGCGTGCCCATGCGCTCGCGGCGACCGGTGAGGATCTTGTGGGGGTAGGCCTGGTGGCCCACGTCCCAGACCAGCCGGTCGTCGGGCGTGTCGTAGACGTAGTGCAGGGCGATGGTCAGTTCGACCACCCCCAGCCCCGCGCCGAAGTGCCCGCCGGTCCGGCCGACGGTGTAGAGCAGGTACTGGCGCAGTTCGTCGGCCAGGGTTTCCAGCTCGGCCTCGCCCAGCCGACGCAGCGCGTCCGGCGTCTCCGCGCGGTCGAGCAGGGGCGTGAGCGGGCGCTCGCGGGGAATCTCATGGAACGTCGTGGGCATCAGGCTAATCGTTATGGGTGCAAAAAGATGCGGCAGTTTACCTGATGCCGCTTTGCCTGCCCAAGACATGGTGTCGGATGCCCGGCCTCGCCGCGTCGGGCATCCGATGACAGGTCATTTCGGTTTCAGGTCATGGCCCCAGAGCCGGATGAGGTGGGGTGACTCGCTGGAGGCCTCGAAGTGGAAGACCTGGCGCACACCGACGTTGGCGGGAACGGTCAGCTCGTCCGGGTTGTTGCCGGCGGCAAGTGGGCTGGAGTAGCCGTCCGCATCGATGGCAATCAGGCTGCCGCCGTCCAGCAGGTTGATGATCCGCAGCGGTTTCGCGGTGCGGTTGCGGAACCCCAGGGTGACCGCCAGGCCGCTGCCACGCGGCTCCATCCTGAGCAGCTCGACGCTGCCCACCTGGGTCAGTTGCTCGTAGTCGGCGACCACGGCCGCACCATCGATGCCTTCGGTATTGATCCGGCCTTCGGTGATGCCCTCGGACACGCCACCCAGCAGGTGCTTGCCCGCTGAAATGGCCGAGGAAACCGCCGCCTTGGTCGATTCCTTGAGGGAGTTGCCGGCCGCCGGCTCTTCCGCCAGGCATGGCAGGGCAGCGGTGAGGGGCAGGATCAGCAGGGCCGAGCAGAGGATCGGGTGGCGCACAGGGAGGCTCCTTCTAGTCGTGCAATGACCCGCCGACGCTAGGCGCCTGCCTCCCCGGCAACAAGACCGGCAGCGACGCTTGGGAAATTTCCGCGAGCCGGAACGGCCACCCCGTGCCACTGCCGGCCCAATTCAGCCGCGATCAGGCCCGGCACAGGCGTTTCGCTCCCGCTCGGCTCCGTAGCCCGGGCTTCAGCCCGGGGCCTGCTCGATACCTGGGTTGCTTCGCGAGCAGGGCTCATTCCTGCGGCAGGGCCTCTGTAGGATCGCGCTCTGCTCGCGAAGGCGGCCTACCAGGTGTCCACGAACGATCGCCTGCCGCCTTCCGGTGCGGAAGAGGGCACGGTGGCGTTGAGGCCGCGCAGGAGCCAGGCGCGGGTCTGCTCCGGGTCGATGACGGCGTCGATCTCCAGGAAGCTGGCCATGTTGATCGCCGTGCCGTTCTGGTAGGCCTTGTCGACCATCCTGCGGAACAGCCGCTCGCGCTCCCCAGCATCCTCCACGGCCGCCAGCTCTTTGGCGTAGCCCAGGCGCACCGCGCCTTCCAGCCCCATGGCGCCGAACTCGCCGCTGGGCCAGGCGACGGTGAACAGCGGCGAATGGAAGCTGCCGGCGGCCATGGCCTGGGCGCCCAGGCCGTAGCCCTTGCGCAGCACCACGGTGAACACCGGCACCTCCAGCGCCGCAGCGGCGACGAACATGCGCGAGACGTGGCGCACCGTGGCCTGCTTCTCCGACTCCGGGCCGACCATGAAGCCGGGGGTATCGCACAGCGACAGCAGCGGCAAGCCGAAGGCGTTGCACAGCTGCATGAAGCGCGCGGCCTTGTCGCCGGCCTGGGCGTCGATGGCGCCGCCGAGGTGGGCGGGGTTGTTGGCGATCAGCCCGAAGGTGCGTCCCTCGATGCGGATGAAGGCGGTGATCAGCCCCGGCGCGAAGGCGCGGCGCAGTTCCAGTACGGAGTCCGCGTCGGCCAGGGTCTCGATCAGCGCGCGGATGTCGTAGACCCGCAGGCGGTTCTCCGGGATGGCATGGCGCAGCGCACGCTGGTCGGCGCAGCGCCAGTCCGCCAGGCGCCCCTGGAAGTAGGACAGGTAGCGCTTGGCGGTGGCCACCGCTGCGGCCTCGTCCTCCACCAGAATGTCGATCACCCCGTTGGGCGCCTGCACGGCGGTCGGGCCGACCTCCTCGGCGTTGTAGCGGCCGAGGCCACCGCCCTCGATCATCGCCGGGCCAGCCATGCCGATGCTGGCGTTGCGGGTGGCGATGATCACGTCGCAGCAGCCCAGCAGGGCCGCGTTGCCGGCAAAGCAGCGGCCGGAGACGACGCCCACCAGCGGCACCTGGCCGGAGAGCCGGGCCATGGCGACGAAGGTGTGGCAGTCCAGCCCGGCGACACCGACGAAGTCCGAGTCCCCCGGCCGACCGCCGCCGCCCTCGGCGAACAGCACCAGGGGCAGGCGCCACTGTTCGGCGAGGCCGAGCATGCGGTCGGTCTTCTTGTGGTTCATCACCCCCTGGGTGCCGGCGAACACCGTGTAGTCGTAGGCGATGGTCATGCAGCGGGCGGCCTCGGCGCCGAAGGCGTCGGCGTTGACCGTGCCGATGCCGGCCACCAGGCCGTCGGCCGGGCTCTGCTCGATCAGCTCCTCCAGGCTGCGGCGCCGGCGCTGGGCGGCCAGGGCGAGGGCGCCGTATTCGATGAAGCTGCCGGCGTCGAGCAGGTCGTCGAGGTTCTCGCGGGTGGTGCGCTGGCCGGTCTTGCGGCGCTTGGCCACCGCCTGGGGGCGGCGTTCGTCGCGGGTGATGGCGTGGCGTTCGAGCACTTCGGCGAGGTCGGCGCGGATGTGCGCCAGGTCCAGGCTTTCCTCGCTGGCCAGCGCCTCGCCGTCCACCTCTGCAGGCTCCAGGTAGAGCAGCGGCGCGCCTTCGAACAGGCTGTCGCCGGGCTGCACCGCCAGGGTGCGGACGCGGCCGCTGTGGCTGGTCTTGACCACGAACTCCATTTTCATCGCCTCCAGCACCGCCACCGGCTGGCCCAGGGCCACGCTGTCGCCTTCGGCCACGTCCAGGCTCACCAGCACACCCTGGCTGGGGGCCAGCAGCGGCAGGCAGCCGGGCGGCGCGTCGATGCCGCCGGCCTGTTCGACCTGTGGGGCGGCGCTGCTGACGAACAGGTGCGGGTGGGCGCTGGTCTGGGGCGCCAGCAGCTCGGGCAGGTGGCGTTCGAGGAAGCGGGTGTCCACCGGCGCCGCCAGTTCGGGGCGGCGCAGCAGGTTCTGCAGCAGGTGCAGGTTGCTCGCCACGCCCTCCAGGCGGAACTCGCAGAGGGCGCGGTAGGCCCGGCGCAGGGCGGCGGGCAGGTCGTCGGCCTGGACGATCAGCTTGGCCAGCAGCGCGTCGTAACGCGGGTTGGTGGTGCAGCCGGCGTAGCCGTGGCCGTCCACCCGCAGGCCGGGGCCGCTGGGTGGCTCGTAGGCGCTGATGGTGCCGCCGGCGGGGCGTGTGCTGCCGTCGGCGAGCTGGGTCTCCAGGTTCACCCGCAGTTGCACGGCGACCCCGCGCGGGGCCACCGGCTCGTCCAGGCCGAGGTCTTCCAGGCGGGCACCGGCCGCCAGGTGCAACTGGGCCTGGACCAGGTCGACGCCGGTGATGGCCTCGGTGATGGTGTGCTCCACCTGGATGCGCGGGTTGGCTTCCATGAACACGAAGTCGCCCCGGGCCGGGTCCACCAGAAACTCGAAGGTGCCCAGGCCCCGGTAGCCCGTCTCGCCGGCCAGGCGCAGGGCGGCGTCGAGCATCCCCTGGCGCAGGGCTGGGGCGAGGTCGACGGCCGGGGCGATCTCCACCAGTTTCTGCCGGCGCCGTTGCAGGCTGCAGTCACGTTCCCACAGGTGGCTGACGCGCTCGCCGTCGCCCAGCACCTGCACCTCGATGTGCCGGGCGCCTTCGATCAGCCGCTCGACATAGAGGTCGTCACGGCCGAAGGCGGCGCGGGCCTCGGACTGGCAGCGGGCGTAGGCCTCGTCCAGCTCCTCCGCCCGGTGCACCGGGCGCATGCCGCGCCCGCCGCCGCCGGCCAGGGCCTTGAGCATCAGCGGGCCGTGGCTGGCGAGGAAGGCGTGGGCCTCTTCCAGCGAGGTGGGGCGGTTGGTGCCGGCGGCCAGGGGCACGCCACAGCGCTCGGCCAGGGTGCGGGCGCGGGCCTTGTCGCCGAACAGCTCGAGAGCCTCGGGCGCCGGGCCGACGAAGCGGATGCCGACGGCCTCGCACTGGCGCGCCAGTTCGGCGTTCTCGCTGAGGAAGCCGTAGCCGGGGTGCAGGGCGTCGCAGCCCTCGCGGCGGGCGATGGCCACCAGTTGGGCGATATCCAGGTAGGCCGCCGGGCCCTGGCCGGCGAGGGCCACGGCGCGGTCGGCCTTGCGGGTGTGCAGGGCGGCGTGGTCGTCCTCGGCGTAGACGGCGACGCTGTCGATGCCCAGCTCGGCGGCGGCGCGGGCGATGCGGATGGCGATCTCGCCACGGTTGGCGATCAGCAGGCGTGCGAAGGGTCGGTTCACAGCAAGGGCTCCAGTTCGTTCTTCTTGATCTTCCCGGTGGCGGTCATCGGCATTGCTGGCAGCAGCCGCACCTCCGGTACTTTGTAGACGGCCATGGCGTCCTGGCACCAGGCGACCAGGCTTTCGGGCGTCTCCTCAGCGCCCGGCTTGAGCACGATGAAGGCCACCGGCTGCTGGCCCAGCTCGGCGGAGGCTTGCCGCTTCGCAGGTCCTCGCGTATCAGTAGGCGCCTTCTTCCTGAAAGGACTCGCCATGAACGAGCTGTTGCACAGTCTGGACTGGGTGCTGCCCCTGCGCAGCGACGCACTGACGCCGCTGATGCGCTTCTTCACCCTGCTGGGCTACGAGAAGTTCATCCTCTTCTTCCTGCCGCTGGGCTACTGGGCCTGGCAGCGCACGGTGTTCTTTCGCCTGCTGGTGCTGGTGGCCGTGACCGCGCTGCTCAACGCCTGGCTCAAGGACTACTGGCAGGACCCGCGCCCGGATATCGCCCTGCGCATGGACCACGAGGTGGGCGAGAGCTTCGGCCTGCCCAGCGGCCACGCGCAACTGTCGGTGGTGCTGTGGTTCTGGCTGGCGCTGGAAGTGCGCCGCCTGTGGTTCTGGGCCCTGGCCTGCGTATTGGTGGCGGGCATCCTGTTCAGCCGCCTGTACCTGGGCGCCCACGACATCGAGGACCTGCTCGGCGGCAGCGCCCTGGGCCTGGCGACCCTCGGCCTGTTCGCCCTGGCCAAGCGCTGGCGCTTCTGGCGCGAGGGCCCGGCGCTGGCTCACCTGGCGCTGGTGGTGGCGGTGGCTACGGCCTTCGCGCTCACCTGGCGCGGCGAGCCACCGAGCTACATACCGCTGCTGGCGGGGCTGATGCTGGTGGTGATCATCGGCTACCGGCGGGTGGGTTTCAGTGTGGCGGTGCCGCTGTGGCGGCGGGTGACGGCGGCGGTGCTCGGCGCGCTGGCCTTCATCGGCCTGCAGTGGGGGCTGAAGCACACCGGGCTGGCGCTGCACCTGGAGGGCCCGGCCTGGCAGGCCTTCCGTGGCCTGGCCATCGGCACCTTCGTTGCGGTGCTGGCGCCCTGGGTGCTGGTGCGCCTGGGCCTGCTGGCCCCTGTGCCGGCACGGGACGAGGCGCCGGCCGACGCCCTGCCCCGCGCCGCCTGAGCCTTCAGGCGCTGTGCTCCACCCGCAGCGGGTAGGCCGAGCGCTCGCTCTCGCCCTTCTCCGGCAGCACCGCCAGGAGCGACGCGGCTTTCGCCTCCAGGCGGTACCAGAGCCCGCGCGGGACCACATAGAGCGAGCCCGCCGGCAGGGGCTCGCGCACCAGCCCGATCACCGCCAGCAGGCTGATCGCCACGTCACCTTCCAGCACCTGCAGCAGCGCGTCGCCCTCGGGGTGGCGCTGCCACGGGCCTTCGCCGTCCAGGTGGCCCAACTGCACGCTGGCCGGGCCCGGCTGGAAGGGCGCGACCGGCTTCAGCTCGGCACAGGCCGGCGCGAAGGGATGGGGTTTGGGGATGCCGTCGAGCACGGCCTGGATGGATATCGCTTTCATGGGAGCCTCCCGGCGCTGGCTGTGAGTCCGGGGACGTTAGCAGCCAGAGGGTTCGGAGGTGTCCGTAAATCCTGTGCGTTAAATGCCTATGCCATTCGTGATTTGTTTTTGAGCTACCGGAGTTCGCAATGATTGCGGTCACTTTGCTTGCTTTCTGACTGTTATTGCAGAC
>NZ_LXJQ01000050.1:0-44308 GCF_001728925.1 Pseudomonas sp. 1D4 | reverse complement strand
GAGCAAGTCACAGATCTATCGGCTCATCCGTAGCGGCGAGTTCCCGGCCCCGGTACGGCTTGGCCCGAATTCGGTCGCCTGGCCTGTCGAGCATGTCCAGGCTTGGATCGCAGACAAGATTCTCGCCTCAGCCGGGCAAATGCCTTGATGAATCGTATTGAGGAGCGCATTCGCGAGATTCGTCGCGGAGTTGGTAGCTCGGCCAAATCGACGCCGTTAGCATCACTCGCGCGCCAGGAGAAATCTCGCGGGGAAAGGGGCAAAGCCACTTCCCAGAGCATGTTCTTGCCCGGCTTTGCCCTCGGAGCCTTTCCCAACCACCTCAACCGGTCGAGCCTGATCGCCCCGATAGCTCGCAATAAGCGGAAAGAACACTCGAAGACCAGGATGGTGACACGCCGAGATTGCGTCCTGGAGTACAGGGGAGAGCAGCTGGATGAGGCGGATGGAGACTTAATCATGGCGTTGATCGCGTTCGCCCAGCCGTTCCCGCTTGGCGACCCCGTTCTGCTGAATCGCAAACAACTGCTCAGGAAGATCAAACGTGGAGTCATCGGCAGCTCGCAATACGAGTGGCTTTATCGAAGCATGAAGCGTTTACGCCAGGCCACGTTGTTCCTCGAGGCGCTCAAACCAGATGGGTCTACCCGATACACGGTTGGGATGATGGAGTCATTCAACATTCTTAAGAGCCTCAGCTATGACAACGAGACCTACTGCTACACGCTCGACCCGCATTGGATTCTGATGTTCGGAAATCGGGAGTACAGCCTGATTGACTGGGGAAAGCGTTTACAGATCCGCCGCGGGCTGGACATGGCCAAAACGCTACAGCGACTGATCGCCACGTCCTCTGACCGAGTGCAACGTTACGCCCTTGAGGGGCTCAGAGCCCAAATGGCATATGGTGGGCGCCTAAGAGACTTCCGTGACAGCCTTGGTCGAGCTGTATGCGAGCTGGAGCGTCTGGAGATCATCGTAAGGGGCTGCATTCAGGACAGCAGCCGGGGCAAGCCACAGTTGGTTCTATGGCTGCCTCCCGAGCGTTTTGACGCAGTGGCATAGCGCCGCGCTTCTGATGGCATAGCGTCGTTCCAGGGTGGCATAGCGTCGCGCAGCAGTGGCATAGCATCGCAGAGAGCGCTTATAACAATTTGATTTTATTAATAAAAAAAGAGAAAAACTGGCTACTACCTTTTATCTACCTTACTTCTACGCACAGAGCCTGTGGATAATCTCCTCCTCCTTCGGCTCACTTGCCCAAGACGCCATGAAAGGCCTCGAAGCACGCGTTTATTCGCGTCGAACCTTGTCCAGCAAAGCCACGACCTGCTCTTCAGTCATGTCTGCCAGGGCTGCTACACCGGCACGGACAACATCCGAACGAGAGGCCCGGAATCCACGCGGAATCAGACTGAGGCGATCAATTTCCTCACTAATTTGGTCTGTCAGCGAGAAGGTGACGCGCTTAAAGACTGCTGCGCTCTGTGTTGGGGTATTCGGTTTGACCATCGTGTTGCCCTGATTGTTATTTAAGAGCAGCAACTTACGTAAGTGAGGTGCGCTTTTCAACCTGTGAAGGCCTTAGCTCGGTTGATCGCACCGCAACAGACTGGCTTCAGGCCAAGCGGGTAGCATGTTGAAAACAACAAGCTTACGTAAGTTGCTTAAGTTAAGCGGATCACCTATGATTCCTCTATAGCAGGTCGCCCCATGTCTGCTCGCCGGAATCTGCCAGCCAGGAGGCGCATCATGGTTGTTGCTGAGTTCACGCTTGATGCAGGGCTCGTCGTGTCTAACGAGTTGCCGATCCTGGATGAAGGTGAGTCGATCATGTTCCGTAGGTGCAGCTACAAGGGTCGGACCTCAATGCTCATCGAGGTACTGAGCGATGGGCGCGTAGCAGACTCAATTGTCTTTCCGGGACTGGTCGCCGGCCGGTTTCCGATAGAGCTGTCTCAGTTGTAGGCGCGTTGGCTAAGTGGAGCGGACGGTGGCCCTGAATTCGCAGTTTCACGACATCTACCTGTCCATGCCAATGGACGCCACCCTGCTGCCCGAGCTCCAAGGCCTTTCGTACTGGGGGCGGACAGTCCACGAGATTCTTCAAGAGGTTAATCCGCGCCGCATGGGTCAACTGGCAGAAGGCCAGGGGTTGCGGACATATATCGAGCGGAAGCAGGGCTATCTCCAGATTGAGGCTGCTCGGCTTGAACGGCTGTGGCGGCGGCTGCACCCGCTGAGTGCTGATGCCGGCTACTTGGCTCGCGCCAATTGGCAGCGACACTGCAAGCTGGCTGTGCGGGAAATGCTGATCGATGAGCTCGCCAAGAGCCTGAGCGGCAGCACAGCCGATATGTAGGAATCGATCGTTCAAATCCATTGATGGCAAAGGAGTTGCGGCTATGTCGGCAGTCAGATCTTTCCTTGGGGCGGTTTGGTCGTATGGCGTTTCACTGCCGCTGTACGTGATGTGGAGCCTCATCGTCAGTTCCGTGAGAGCAGCCTTCGATTTCTTCTACCCGCGTGGCTACAGGCCTTGCAATGAGCTGGCGGATGCGTTCGTCGAGGAGTGCGCCAATCGCCCTGCCGGGCAGTCCGTCCGTTTGCCTTGGGTGGATAGCTCGGCAACCCACTCGGTGGTGATGAACAACACGGGGCGCCTGCTCTCCTATGTGGCTATCGCCAGCGGCTGGTTTGGGGTGGCAGTGAAGAATTCCGGTAACCAGTACCAGCCCAAGCGTACCTATCGCTACTACTACCGCCGCAGCCTGACCGGCAACTGGTTTGCCGAAATCTGGTCAGTGCCGAAGTCCAGCTTCATTGCTGCCGCGCTGGCCATTCCGTTCGTGGACATGGCACGGGACGTGATGCGGGGGCGCACTTTCGTCAAGCAGGACTCCTTCTCCATTGGAGAGTGGGTACCGCTGCCTGGATATGAGGGGCCGATGCTGCTGATGGCCGGGTTGCTGCTGGTGATCTGCTTCCTGCCTCGTGCCATCCTGGGGCGAGGCACACACTTCGCGGCGATAGCGCCGATCAACGGCGGTGCCTTTGGTGGTTATGGCTGTGCCCAGGTCATCAACTGGACGGCGGCAATGGCGGGGCTTTCCTACCTGTGGCTGGCGATGGGCGCAGAGTGGGATGTGAGGGCAGTGGTGAGCTTCATCATCAGTGGCTTCTCGGCCTTCGCGAGCGAGCTCATGGCAAGCATGGTCGATCCGGGACCGCAGGTTCTGTTGATGATCCCCGTCGTGATTGCAGTGGGAATCCTGTTTGGCATGGCCTGGACGGTGATCCCGGCAGCAGCTTTCTGGTACGTCTCCCTGCGCTTTATCGCTGCGCGCAACACCAAGGCACAGCTTGAGGCTCTGCCGTTCAACTCGACCCAGGCTGCCATGTACCTGGGTAGCGACTTCGAAAAGCTCGCCGAGCTGCGTGCGCCACAGGTAACTCTCGGCTACTGGGTATACATGGGCCTGATGGTCGGCATCATCCTCTATCCCATCCAGACTTGGATGCGGTCCCTTTTCTGATCTCTCCAGACGCGCTATGCGATGAAAGCCCCACACAGTGGGGCATTTACCGGGCTCACAGGTTCGGAAAATCAGCACCTTAGCCGGCCCCAGCTACTGGTCCGAAGCTATCCAACCGGTTAAGGTGCGGCATCAATCAAACATAGCTCGCAGGGAAGTGACGCGGCGCCGCCTTCCCCGCACCCGTGGAAGGAATACAGCGTGAACCAGCAAAACCTCGCCGACTTCATCTGGAACGTGGCCGACGTGCTGCGCGGCGATTTCAGACAGTCCATCTACGGTCGCATCATCCTGCCTTTCACCCTGCTGCGCCGGCTGGAGTGCGTGCTGGAGCCGACCCGCGACAAGGTGCGCAGCCAGTACGAGAGCATGAAGGCCAGTGGCGTGGACATGGACCTGATCCTGCCGACCACTGCAGGTGCCACCTTCTACAATGTCTCGCAGTTCTCGTTGGCGAGTGTGGGCTCCACCAGTACCCGCGCCAACCTGGAGGACTACGTCGCCAAGTTCTCCGCCAACGCCCGCCAGGTGTTCGAGCACTTCGCCTTCTCCGATTGGCTGGTTCAGCTCGACAAGGCCAACCTGCTATATCTGGTGACGCAGAAGTTCGCCAGCATCGACCTGCACCCGGAAACCATCAGCAACCACGAGATGGGCCTGGTGTTCGAGCACCTGATCCGCAAGTTCGCCGAATCCGCCAACGATACCGCCGGGGAGTTCTTCACCCCGCGTGACGTGGTACGCCTGGCCACCACCCTGGTGTTCGCCCCGGATCATCAGGCGCTCAATGGCGAAGGCGTGGTGCGCACCGTGTACGACTGCGCCGCCGGCACCGGCGGCTTCCTGTCCTCGGCCATCGAGCAGGTGGCCGAGTGGAACCCCAATGCCCGCCTGGTGCCTTACGCCCAGGAACTGAACCCCGAGACCTACGCCATCTCGGTGGCGGACAAGCTGATCCAGGGCTTCGAGACCCGCAACATCACGCTCGGCAACACCCTGTCCAACGACCAGCTGCCCCATGAGCAGTTCGACTACTGCCTGGCCAACCCGCCGTTCGGCGTGAAGTGGGAGAAGGTGCAGAAGCAGGTGCAGGGCGAGCACAGCCAGCAAGGCTACGCCGGCCGCTTCGGCCCCGGCCTGCCGCGCGTGGGCGATGGTTCGCTGCTATTCCTCATGCACCTGCTGTCCAAGCGCAAACCCATCGAGCTGGGCGGCAGCCGCATCGGCATCGTGCTGTCCGGCTCGCCGCTGTTCAATGGTGGCGCAGGCTCCGGCGAGTCGGAGATCCGTCGCTGGATTCTGGAGAACGACTGGCTGGAAGCGATCATCGCCCTGCCCACCGACCTGTTCTACAACACCGGCATCGGCACCTATATCTGGGTGCTGTCCAACCACAAGGACGCGCTGCGCAAGGGCAAGGTGCAGCTGATCGACGCATCCAGCATGCATGCCCCTATGCGCAAGAGCCTCGGTAGCAAGCGCAAGTACCTGTCGGACGAGCAGATTGCCGATATCGCCAAGCTGCACGAGGCCTTCGAGGAAGGCCCGAACTCGAAGATCTTCGCCACCACCGACTTCGGCTACCGCCGCATCACCGTCGAGCGTCCGCTACGCCTGCGTTTTTCGGTGACGCCGGACAAGCTTGCCGTTTACCGGGACACCAAGGGCGCCGATCAAGTCGAAGCCTTTGCCGCCGTGCAGGGCGAGTTCGACAACCTGCCGGCCTTCCTCAAGGCCGCCGGTATCAAAAAGCTCGGCAAGGGCGCACTGAAAGCCGCGCTGGCCTGCTTTGGCGAGCGCGACGCCAACGCCCAGTCGGTGCTGGACGACAAGGGTAATCTGCAGGCCGACTCCGACCTGCGCGAGTTCGAGAATGTGCCGCTCAGCCAGAACATTGACGACTACTTCGCCCGCGAAGTGCTGCCCCATGTGCCGGATGCCTGGATCGACACCGGCAAGACGGACGAGAAGGACGGTCTGGTCGGCATCGTCGGCTACGAGATCAACTTCAACCGCTACTTCTACGTCTACCAGCCGCCGCGCCCGCTGGCCGAGATCGATGCCGACCTCAAAGCCGTGGAAGCCGAGATCGCCGCACTGCTGGGCGAGGTCACGGCATGAGTCATTACAAGCCCTATCCGGCCTACAAGGACTCCGGAGTGGAGTGGTTGGGGCGGGTTCCGGAGCATTGGCAGATCAAGCGCCTCAAGCACATTGCCAATGTGCAAACTGGCGTAGCCAAGGGCAAAGATAACGAAGGCAAAGACACCATCGAGGTTCCCTATCTGCGCGTCGCCAACGTGCAGGATGGATATTTGTCGCTGGATGACGTGGCCACCATCGAGATTCCTCGGGAAGACCTGACGCGCTACAGCCTGCAGCCCGGCGATGTGCTGATGAACGAGGGAGGCGACTTCGACAAGCTGGGGCGTGGCAGTGTCTGGCAGGGAGAGATCGAGCCCTGCATCCACCAGAACCATGTTTTTGCTGTAAGACCTACTGCTGTGTCATCGGCCTGGTTGAACGCCTTCACCGGATCACTAGCTGCTCAGTTCTACTTCATGGGACGCGCCAAGCAGAGCACCAATCTGGCCTCCATTTCCTCCAGCAATATCATGGAGCTGCCGGTGGCAATACCGCCTGCAAATGAAGTTAATCTGCTGCTTGCCCACCTCGACCGCGAAACCGTCCGCATCGATGCGCTGATCGAAAAGAAAACCCGCTTTATCGAACTGCTGCGTGAAAAGCGCCAGGCGCTTATCACCCATGCCGTCACCAAGGGCCTCGACCCCAGCGTGAAGATGAAAAACTCCGGCGTGGAGTGGCTGGGGGAGGTGCCGGAGCATTGGCAAACGATGAGTCTGGCACGGGTCACAGTTGCTCGATGTGACGGGCCTTTTGGCAGCGCAATCAAGAGTGAAAACTATACGGACTCTGGTGTTCGGGTCATCCGACTACAGAACATTGGTATTGGTGAGTTCAAAGATGGTGATCAGGCGTTTCTTTCTCCTGAATACCGCTCCCAAGTTATTGGCAACAGCCATGACGTTGAGCTGGGGGATCTGCTGATTGCAGGGTTGGGCGACGAGAACAATCCGTTGGGGCGAACCTGTGTTGCTCCCGATTCGCTCGGGGATGCAATCGTCAAGGCAGACTGCTACCGCTTCCGGCTAGACAGGAGCAAGGCTCTTCCTTCTTTCCTTGCCTTACAGTTGACAGCGACTGCCCGAGTTGAGTGTGGATTTATCTCTACCGGATCTACCAGGGAGCGCTTGAATCTCGGACTGGCTGCGAGCCGAGTCATCGCATTGCCACCTTCAATCGAAGAGCAGTCAGCCATCGTTGAGCAGACGGCCATGGCCACCGTGAGACTGGATGCTCTGCTCAGTAAAACCGGGCGCAGCGTCGAACTCTTGAAAGAGCGCCGCTCCGCCCTGATCACCGCCGCCGTCACCGGCCAGATTGATCTGCGAGACGCCGCATGCCACTAGCCTGCGATGAGGATGGATCGCGCGATGAACTGCTGTGCTGCGATTTCATCGCCTGCTACGACTGTCTGTATCAAGGCGTGCCCGCCGATATCCGCCACTGGGCGGATGGCGGACAGACGGCGCTCTGCCCGCAGTGCGGGCTGGACTTCGTGCTGGGTTTTGACGGGACAGTGGATCGTGACCTGCTGATCGAGGCCAACAAGGCTCGATTCCCATGGCGCTGGAAGGATGCCCCATGAATTATTTGTCCATGCCAACCCGGCCAGTGAAGATGGAGGTAGCAAGATGAGCCAGGGCCGCAGCCTGCGCCTATTTCTGGTGGATGGCACGCCCAATGGCCTGCTCACCGCCGAGATCATGAACTGGACCGGCCATGTGCTGACCGGTCCGCGTTCCAGGCTGGCCGAACTGGTGCAGCGCCCCGAGTGCGCGCGCACCGGCGTGTACTTTCTGGTCGGCCCTGACCCGGACAACAGCCTGCGTTCGAAGGTGTATATCGGCGAGTCAGACGATGTGGCCAAGCGCCTGAAGAGCCATAACCGCCCGGAGGATGCCGGCGGCAAGGACTTCTGGGAGCGCGTCTGCCTGGTCACCAGCAAGGACCAGAACCTGACCAAGGCCCATGTGAAGTACCTGGAAAGCCTGCTGATCGGCATCGCCGGCAACCTCGGCCGCTGCGAGCTCGTCAACGGCACCGCCCATGAGTACGTCAGCCTGCCTGAGTCCGACCGCGCCGATATGGCCTTCTTTCTGGAGCAGATCCGCACCGTGCTGCCGGTGCTGGGCTTCGACTTTTTGCGTGAGCTGACCAAGCCTTCCGCGCCGGCTGCGACCAGCACGGCCGCACCGGTCAGCCGCTCGCCGCGCTTCAGCCTGGAGGTGCCACGCTATCGTCTCAGCGCCCAGGGCCAGGAAATCGACGGCGAATTCTTCGTGCTCAAAGGCTCCAAGGCCCGCGCCGAATGGGTGGGCACCGAGCGCGGCTACCAGGGCTTGTTCAAACAACTGGTCGACGAGGGTGTTCTGGTCGCCGATGGCGGTGAGCACCTGACCTTCAGCGACGACTACGCCTTTAGTAGTCCCAGCGCGGCAGCGGCGGTGGTCTGTGGTCGTTCTGCCAATGGTCGAACCGCCTGGGTGGTGGAAGGCACAGGGCAAACTTATGCCGCCTGGCAAGATGTGCAGGTGGGTGAAATTGAGACCAGTGCCAGCAGTGAATAGCCAGGTAGTGACTTTATTGATCGGAGTCTTGGCTTTGATACCAAGCTTGAGAGGCAACGCATGACGTTGGAACGAAACGCCGACTATCTCATCAGCCTGGTGCGTGAGCTATGCAAGCTCCCGGCTGAAACCTCATGGCTGGAGTTCAAGCGCAATAATGCCGACCCGCAGGAGATCGGTGAGTATCTGGCGGCCCTGTCCAATGCGGCTGCACTGGACGGTAAGAGCAATGCCTATCTGGTCTGGGGCGTAGATGACAAGACCCACGAAATCGTGGGCACGACCTTTGTACCGCAGGCCGCCAAGAAAGGTAACGAAGAGCTGGAAAGCTGGCTGCTGCGCCTGCTAAGTCCGCGTCTGCATTTTCGTTTCCATGCGTTTGAGGTAGATGAAAAGCCTTTGGTGCTGCTGGAGATTCCCGGCGCCCACAGTAAACCCACGAGTTTTGAAGGGCGCGAGCTGATCCGCATCGGGTCGAACAAGAAGCCCTTGAAAGACTTCCCCGAGCAGGAACGGGCGCTCTGGCGTGTATTTGACCGGACGCCCTTTGAGGAACTATCGGCAGCCAGTGATCTGGATGCTGCTGAAGCCCTTGCGCTGCTGGACTACCCCGCGTATTTCGATCTGCTCGGTTTGCCACTGCCGACTGACCAAGCAGGGATTCTCAGCCGCCTGCAAGAGGACGGCATGCTGCGCTGTGATCAGGCCAGGCGCTGGGAGGTTACCAATCTCGGTGCGATTCTCTTCGCCCGTGAGCTGAAGAAGTTCAAGGGCCTGGCGCGCAAGGCCGTGCGCTTGATCGTGTATGAAGGAAAGGGGCGGCTGAAGACTTTGCGTGAGCAGGTGGGGCACAAAGGCTATGCCAGTGGCTTCGAGGGGCTGATCGAGTACCTCAGCGCGTTGTTGCCGCGTAATGAGGTGATTGGCAAGGCGCTGCGCAAGGAGGTGCCGATGTACCCGGATCTGGCAGTGCGCGAGCTGATTGCCAATGCCCTCATTCATCAGGATTTCTCGGTCTCGGGTGCGGGGCCGATGGTGGAGATCTTCGATGATCGACTAGAGATCACCAATCCGGGGGAGCCGCTGGTCGACGTGGACCGCTTTCTCGACAGCCCTCCGCGCTCACGCAATGAGGCACTGGCCTCCTTCATGCGAAGGGTCGGTATCTGTGAGGAACGTGGCAGCGGAGTGGACAAGGTGGTGGTTGAATCCGAGATCTTTCAGCTGCCGCCACCGCGCTGGGAGCGACCAGATGGTTCGCTGCGCGTGGTGCTTTTTGCCCACCGGGCGCTTAAGGAGATGGACAAGCAGGAGCGCGCCCATGCCTGCTACCTGCATGCCTGCTTGCGATATGTCCTTCGCGATCCGATGACCAACACTTCGTTGCGCGAGCGCTTTGGCATCGATGCGAAGAATAGTGCGATGGCCTCGCGCATCATCAAGGATGCCCGGGAGGCGAAGCTGATCAAGCCCTATGAAGAGGGGCAGGCCAACAAGAATTCGCGCTACCTGCCTTATTGGGCCTGATGATTTATTTGACGGGTATTTGATCGGAGACCTGCCGCAAGGTGCATTGCTCCAGCGTAAGCCCTCTGTCTCGCGGGTTTGCGGTCTTGGCAGGAGCTGTTTTTTATTTGATGGGTATTTGACTGGCCGCCCGGCAGCTTCGATTACGCTGCTTTGT
The DNA here is from genome assembly GCF_001728925.1 of Pseudomonas sp. 1D4. Classification (NCBI taxonomy): domain Bacteria; kingdom Pseudomonadati; phylum Pseudomonadota; class Gammaproteobacteria; order Pseudomonadales; family Pseudomonadaceae; genus Pseudomonas; species Pseudomonas sp. 1D4. Next base: position 34,376 of record NZ_LXJQ01000050.1, on the reverse strand, counting down.
CAGGTCGGTAATACCCCGCAGTCCAAAGGAATGACCATGAGCCACATCCACCACGAATGCGAACTGGAACGCCATATCGTCGAGCAGCTTGAGGCTGCCGGCTGGCGGGTGGGCAAGTCTGCCGACTATGACCAGGGAAGGGCGCTATTTCCCGAGGATGTGCTGGGTTGGCTGGAAGACAGCCAGCCGCAGGCTATGGCCAAGATCCTTGCCATGAATGGCGTCGGAACTCGTGATGTGGTGCTGGATCGCCTGGCCAAGCAGCTGGAGAACAAGGTCGATGGCGGCACGGTGAATGTGCTGCGTTATGGCTTTGCCGTGGCGGGTGGCGGCACTCTGGCTATGAGCCAAGCACTGCCTGAGGACGAGCGCAACGACACTGTCATTGCCCGCTATGCGGCCAACCGCCTGCGTGTGGTGCCGCAGCTGCGCTACTCGCTGGATAAGGCTGACGAGATCGACCTGGCCTTTTTTATCAACGGCATCCCGGTGGCTACGGTGGAGCTGAAGACCGATTTCACCCAGTCGGTGCAGGCCGCTATGCAGCAGTACCGCATGGATCGCCGACCTGAGCGCAAGAGTGGCGGCCTGGAGCCGCTGCTGACTTTCAAGCGAGGCGCGGTGGTGCACTTCGCCATGAGCGACAGCGACATCCGCATGACCACCAGGCTGGCCGGGGATTCGACCTTCTTCCTGCCGTTCAACCGGGGTAACGATGGCGCTGCTGGCAACCCGCCGGGCGAGAACGGCCACTACCCGGTGAGCTATTTCTGGGAGCGGGTGCTGCAAAAGGACAACTGGCTGCACATCTTCCACCGCTTCGTGCTGCAGGAGCGCAAGGAAGCCCAGGACGTCAACGGCAAGACCTATTTCAAGGAAGGCCTGATCTTTCCGCGCTTCCATCAGTGGGAAGGCGTGACCAAGATGATCGACGCGGTGCGGGTTGAGGGGGCCGGGCAACCGTACCTGATCCAGCACAGTGCCGGCTCGGGTAAGACCAATACCATCGCCTGGACCGCGCATTCGCTGATTCGCGTGCGCCGCCCGGATGGCGAGCCGTATTTCCACAGCGTGATTGTGGTGACCGATCGGCAGGTGCTGGACCAGCAGCTGCAGGACGCCATCCAGCAGATCGAGCACCAGGCCGGCGTGGTCTGCGCCATCGACCGCCAGCAATCGAGCCTGCCCAAGAGCCAGCAACTCGCCAAGGCCATGCTGGATGGCGTGCCGATCATCGTCTGTACCCTGCAGACCTTCCCTTATGCGCAGAAGGCCATCCTTGGCGAACAGAGCCTGCGTAACCGCCGCTTCGCCATCATCATCGACGAGGCGCACAGCTCTACCGGGGGCAGCACAGCGGACGATCTGCGCTATGTGCTAACCGGGCAGAGCGAGGCGGAGTGGGAGAAGCTTTCCAAGGAGGAGCGACTGTCCGTATGGCAGAGCTCGCGTTCGCGTCCCGAAAATGCCAGCTATTTCGCCTTCACCGCCACGCCCAAGCATTCGACGCTGAGCCTGTTCGGCCGCCCGCGCAATCCGGCGCAGCCCGTCAGCACAGAAAACCCGCCGGCACCGTTTCACCTCTACACCATGCAGCAGGCCATCGATGAAGGCTTCATCCTCGATGTGCTGAAGAACTACACCAGCTACGAGGTGGCGTTCAAAATCGGCAGCGAGATGGTTGATGACAAGCGCGTGGATGAGAAGAGCGCCGGGCGCAAGCTGGCCAAGTGGCTCTCGCTCAACCCGGTGAATGTGGGGCAGAAGGTCGAGCTGGTCGTCGAGCATTTCCGCAAGAACGTGGCGCACCTGCTCGGTGGCCAGGCCAAGGCCATGGTGGTGACCAGCTCGCGTGCGGCGGCTGTGAAGTACCACCTGGCGCTGGAGGATTACTGCAAGCGCAAGGGCTACGACAACGTGCAGGCGATGGTGGCCTTCTCCGGTGAGGTGCCCAACACGGATGTGCAAGCACCTAGTCTGCCGGCGGATCACCAGTTCAGTGAAACCAACCTGAACCCCGGCCTGCATGGCCGCGATATGCGCAAGGTGTTCGACACCCCGGATTACCGGGTGATGATCGTTGCCAACAAGTACCAGACTGGCTTCGACCAGCCCAAGCTGGTGGCCATGTACCTGGATAAGAAGATATCCGGCGTGGAGGCGGTGCAGACGCTGTCGCGCCTGAACCGCACCTTCCCCGGCAAGGACAAGACCTTCGTCATCGACTTCGCCAACAAAGCCGAAGAGATTCTCGCGTCGTTCAAGACCTTTTACCGCGATGCCCAGGTGGCGGACATCCAGGATCCGAACATCGTCTACGACATCAAGCAGCGTCTGGATGGCATGTTCATCTACGAGCAGGCCGAAGTGGAGGCCTTCGGCGATGCCATCGTCGATCCGAAGGTGACGCACCAGAAGCTGTTCTCGCTGACCCAGGCACCCACCGACCGCTTCAACGGAAAGCTGAAGACGCTCAACGACGCCATCGACCAGTGGGAAAAGGCCTGGGAGAAGGCCCACGACGAGGGCAACGACAAGGACATGGAGTACGCCGACGTCCAGCGCTCGGAGTACTGCAAGGCCCGCGACGAGCTGATGATCTTCAGCGAGAGCCTGACCAAGTTCGTGCGCAGCTACGAATACATCGCCCAGCTCATCGATTTCGGCGACCCGAGCCTGGAGGCCTTCGCCAGCTATGCCCGCCTGCTGCGTAAGCGGCTCAGGGGCATTACGGCGGAGCAGGTGGATCTCGGCGACCTCAAGCTCAGCCACTACAAGATCAAGAAGGGCGGCAACCTCAGTGGCGTTGGTGTGCAGGCGGAAACGCCTGGACTCTACGGTATGACCGACAACGGCCTGCGCGATGCCCGTGACCGCGAGAAGAAGTACCTCACCGAGTTGATCGAGAAGCTCAACAACGCCTTCGGCAAGGACATCACCGACACCGACCAGGTGGCGTTTGCCGTGCACGTTTCCGAGAAGCTACGCGCCGACAGCGTGGTGATGGCCCAGGTGCAGAACAACACCATGGAGCAGGCCATGAAGGCCGACCTGCCCACGAAAGCCATCTCCGCCATCGCCGCCGCCATGAACAGCCACACCAGCATGGCGACCAAGCTGCTCAGCGACGAGTCGATGCGGGATGTGTTCTTGACGGTTGTCTACGAGTTGCTGAAGAAGGATGCGGGAACGGATTTGCTGGGTGCTGCGCGAGATTGATTGCGTACGCACTCGCTCTGCTAGGGAAGGATGGCTCTTCGTTCTTGAGAGATCAGCTCACCCATGACATCTGTGTCCGCAAGCCTACTGTCACGCGCTGTGTGAATCAGTCTCTCGCGGCCTGTACTTGCCCACCCCTTAGCGTCGTCATCGATAGCTAGGTGGTACTCCGTCGAACTCGGGGATCAGCAGTCGCTTCAAGAATGAGGTAATGCACGGCGGGATCTCATAGTGTTACGGAGATAACCTGCCAATCATTGCCATTTAATGGCAATGATTGGCAGGTTATGGCGCAATTGTGGATCTTCAGGAAGTAATTAGATGGCAATCATTGGCAATGATTGGCTTTCATTGCCAATGATTGCCATCAATTCGGCTGCCAGCAGCTGTCTTGCTCGCGCCTGAGCGCGGCTCTTCGCTTACCAGGGCTGCTCTGTCGATAAATGTCTTCGAGGCTGGCCGAATTACCGTGTTTAGGCGGCATAAATGCCGCTGTATCACAGGCTGAACGCTGTTGGTGTATCACACGTTGCACGCGGTCCCTGTATCACACGCTGCACGCTCAAAAATCAGTGCGAGACTATTACGGGTAGACAAATAGGGTGATACACCGAGACCTGAAAATGGCCGCTCAGCGTAGGAGTGAGATCGGGTTTACGTGTCGATCCCGGCTGTAGAGTTTGTGTTGTCGGCAGTGAAGCGAAATCCGCGTCTTGGTGTGTCATCCATCGATCCACGGCCGGCCGCACTGACTACAAAACGAAACCCTCGGCCAGCTGTGTGAGCAGTTCCTCGACGAGCCAGGCCCCTGCCGTAGATATCAGCATCTGAATTGGCGAGTTGCCGGAGAACCTGTCTTGGGGCTTCGAGAGCCAGCGCTGCGCCTTATCACGAGAGCCAAAAAGGATCTCGGCCACCACGATCGTATGCACGACGCGAAAGAGTCGGTCGCTCTCATCTGCAGACAGTCGATTATCTGGTGAAGCGTCCGGAACCGTAACTCTGTCTGTTGGGCGTTGCTTTTGCCCAAGGGCTGGCGTGACTTGCTCACACGCATGGGCATTGATGTCACCGTTCCTGAGCAGCGTTGCCAAGTGAGCTACAGTGATGTCACCGTTCCTGAGCAGCGTTGCCAAGTGAGCTACAGGGATGCCGTTGATGATGTGCGAATGCACGTCTACATCAGTTGCGTGCTCTGGTAGGCCTAGCAGCCTCGCCCTGCGTTGGCGGTAATCCTCCGCCTGGATTCCTAAAAGCATGGAGCACCTCAGATGGCAGAAATCACGCGTCCTACGTAAGCCAGCTCGTTGAGCTGGATATCAAGAGGCTCGTGCAAATCGGGCAGTAGCGGGTGCAGTAGCAGCTGAGACTCACCCGGATGCTCGACCCTGCCGATATAGGCTGTGCCAGCCTTGTGGCTGAAGTAGCAATGGATCTGATCCCGCCGCTCGTAGAAGTCGTCGACGTTCATCGCGTACACATCGGTGCTGATCAAGAACAGCATCGCCGTGTGATGTACTCGATAACCAGGCCTCAGCCAGAATCCGCGCTTGCGTACGACCTTGCCAGGCGGCACCTCCAGATATTCCGCGAAGCTCGGGACGGCCCCTTGATCCAGATAGGGCCCAATCTGTGTCGCCATCAGCACAGGGCATCCGCTATAGGTGCGCTCTCGGTTTCGCATGAGTCCCTCACTATCGGCGCTTTCGGTGAAAGGCTAAAGCGTTGCTATTCGCTCACAGCTCGGTGTTTTGGTCGCCCCCCAAGCTCCCGTGAACAGTCTGATCACTGGGGACGAGAGACGTTGCTTTCATCCAGGCAATCACGCCACCGATGATGAGGCTGGCGATTGCCGCCAAAGGAAAAGGAATAATCCTGGTGAGCAGAACGAGGGCGAGCGCGCCGGCAGTGCCGCCCCCGGCAATTGCCCCAAGCATAGGGGTTCTGCGAAACGCAGCGATGAGGCAACAAATGCAGTCAACCAAGAGCAGCAGCGCGCCAAGATAGAGCACCTCCAGTTCGGTTTCGATCACGCTTTGCTGGCCTGTTGGCGATACTTGTAGAGGGTGCTTCGGCTGATCCTCAGCGCCTTGCATATCTCGTCGGGCGTACGATTCTGATCACCTGCCAGGGCTTGTATCGCAGCAATCGTTTCTGGCGGCACACCAGGCCGCCCGCCTTGCCGCCCCCTGGCACGTGCCGCTTCGAGGCCGGCAAATGTGCGTTCTCGAATCAGGTTTCTCTCGAACTCCGCCATCGCAGCGAAAACATGGAAAACCAGGCGGCCGGCAGCGCTGGTGGTGTCGATCTGTTCCTTCAGGCTTTCCAGGCCCACGCCAGTGGATTCGAGGTTGGCAGTGAGGCGCAGCAACTCGGACATCGAGCGGCCCAGGCGGTCAAGCCGCCAGACAACCAAAACATCGCCAGATCTTGCAAATGCCAGCGCTTCATCAAGGCCGGGGCGCGATGCTTTGGCACCACTCATCTTGTCGCTGAAGATCCGCTCGCAACCGGCAGCGGTCAGCGCGTCATGCTGAAGATCGAGCTGCTGATCATCCCGTGATACTCGCGCGTACCCAATCTTCATTGTCCGAATTCTCGTCAGCATGGAGGGTTTACGTATTTTGATTTAAAGACGAGTTTAAATCAATCGTAAGCGCTGACTATTGGGCGTCGAGAGAGGTAGCTGTACGTGTCCGTAAAACAACCGTTTAAAAGACTCGAAAGGTTTTGCTAGATTGGTATTGAGGAGGGGGTGAACTGATTGGAGGGGCTACCAGTCACGGTGATTTTTGTGGCGATACTCAGGTCGAGTTGTGCGTAGTGCGTGATTATCCTGAATCGCGACGCCGAATTCCTTGAGTTGTTAACATTAGGCCAGTAGCCTGCGATGACAGGGCGATTGTAGGTGTCACTTTACGTGGTTGGCCTAGTAGGCAAGTACTGTTGTGTGTTAATAGAGTGTTGTTTAACTCATGGGCTGACTTTTGTTGGGCTCACATAATGTATCGCTAAGCTAGCAACATAGCTTATAGTTGATATGAATTGATATTAGGATTTGTGTGGAGGGGTTATGTATGGGATTGTTCGACGGTGAATTAATAGTTCCTGAGCGCGAAGTGATAGGCAATGTCACTCTGTCAGACGAAGAAATAAATAAAAAATACAGGGATGGAGAGATTAGGATCGTGACTGAGCAGGCACGCTATCCACTCAATACCATATCTGCAATGGTTCATAGTGAGCAGTACAAGTTGAATCCGGAGTATCAGCGGCGACATCGCTGGGATAATGCGAAGAGATCGAAACTGATTGAGTCGCTGATAATGAACGTGCCTTTGCCCCCCATTTTTTTGTATGAGTATGAATATTCTAATTACGAAGTGATGGATGGTTTGCAACGCCTAACGGCTATTTCCTCATTCTACGAGGATGAGTTTGCCCTTGAGGGTTTGACTAAGTGGCCTGAGTTGAATGGTAAGAAATACAGTAACTTGCCAATGCTTGTTCAGCAGGGTGTAGATAGGCGCTATATTTCCTCAATTATTTTGTTGCATGAGACTGCAAAGAGTAAAGAGGAAGCCGAAGTTTTAAAACAGATGGTTTTTGACCGAATTAATAGTGGGGGGGAGAAGTTGACTCCTCAAGAGAAAAGGAATGCCAACTACGATGGGAGATTAAATCGTCTTTGCATCAAGCTGTCATCAAACAATTACCTGTGTGATATGTGGGATATTCCGCGGGATGGCAATGGCTTAGACCTTGTCCATTCCGAACGGGCTGGCAATAAGCTATTTAAGACAATGGCTGATGTTGAGTTGGTATTGAGGTTCTTTGCGTATAGGCAAAGAAAGGAGCTTCAAAAGGGGTCTTTGGAGTCTTACTTGGACTTCTTTCTTGAGAGGGGAAACTACTTTCCTGATGAGGTTTTAACTAGGTTCGAGGTGTTGTTTGAAGACACAATAAAGCTTGCATATGACATTTTTGGTGATTCTGCATTTTATTTGTATAGGCAAAGAAAAACAGGGTGGGGGTGGTATGAGAGGCCTACCACGGCAGTCTATGATCCAATGATGATGTCGCTGAGCGAGCGTCTTTCAAGTAAAGATATACTGGTGGGGCGTAGAGAGGAAATTTGCGATGAGCTAATCGAATTTTACAAGGTGAATTACGATAAGTTTGAGGGTAGAAATACCAATCCTTCTGCTCTAGAGGAGAGAGACTCAAAATTTAATGAGTTCTTTGATAGGTTTGTCTAAATGCTGCGCTCATTGGATGACTTTAACTCAAGTGTCGAAAAGCTCCTTGCGCATCTGGCTTACGAAAAGGAAAGCCAGTTGTTTTTCAGGGATGGATTGAGGTTGTGTAAGGGAGGTTCTGAGCTTGAGGTCGAATTCAGAAAATTTGTTGAAGGGGTGGTGGGTGGTTCAGCGCTCAGGACAAAGATTTTCTCTTATCAGAATGCAATCATTTCTATCTATGGTTACTTGGAAAGATTTGTTGAAGAAGTAATTGTTGAGTATTTGAAGCGTGTGTCTGAGGTTTGTCCCGAATATGGCAAGCTACCGGTTGCCGTAAGAAAAAATCACCTTGGACTTTCCATGGACTTGATCAATAAAATTCAAAAAAATAAGGGGTGGTCTGAAGCGGATAGGAAAGCAAGGCTCAGTGATGCTGTGAGTAATATGAATCACTTTTTAAGTGAGCAGGGTGAGTTAAAGGTAAATCATGATGCGTTTACAAGCCATACTTCGAATTTTCGTTATGACACCATACATGAAGTATTTTCACGAATAGGAATTGATGCCATATCAAGGCAATGTCTAAGTAATCGGATTTTGCTGGCTGCTCTTTGTGGTAGGCATGGGCTGGAGGAGGACGCTAGTCACAAGGTTTTAGTCTCACTTCTAACTGCTGAGTTGGATGATTTGGCGCAAAGAAGGAATGAAATCGCACACGGTGTTAGAATTGACGAAATTGAATCATCCGAGCTGACAAACTTTAGGGTTAGATTGATTGCTGCCTACGTTTGGGCTGTCGCTGAAGTTGTTGAGGGGCATCTTTGGCAGTATATTTTTGAGGTCTCGTCGAAGATTCCATTAGGGAAGCCTGATTGTATTTTTCCGAAAATTAAGGTGATTGGTTTTGAGGGTGTTGCTCTGCAGGCTGATTACAGCGGTTCTCGTAGAGTCTCTGTGGGGGATATGCTGTTTGCTGTTAATGAGAAATCTTCGGAGCAGTGTCTCTACGGGCGAATAATTTCATTGCAGTACGATGGTGCTGCTCAAGAGTTCATAGAGCTCCCCTGTGATGGCGATGTTTCCATGAAGGTAGAGCTTGAGCTGTCTGAAAACTTTAAAAAGCGTTCACTGTTCGTTGTCGTGAGAGCGTGAATAAGCATATTTGTGGCTGCTCTTAACCCCTTGCTCTCATTCGATACCAATGGGCTCGTTTTGAATGGCTTCATCCTGGCCTTGTGCTGCATGTGGCTTGCCCATGCCTGTTTTCGCATTGCGAAATGAGCATTTAATTTCGCAATGCGAAATTGGGTGGCGTGTTGTTGGTGAGGCCTTCTATCTCTCTCGCTGAATGCCCAGCGATTTTGCATGCGTTGCGGGGTAAGGCTAGTAGGTGAGTGCCCAAATGAGTACCTTCATCGCTGTAATGAAGGCTAGATTGCCCTAGTCACATGGGTTTTAGCTTTGACATTAGATTCCTGTTTCCGCACCAGCTCAACAAAAAGCCCCGCAATCGCGGGGCTTTTTGCTTTCTGGTGGTGGGGCCTCAGAGGCTGAGCCGCATGGACAGGTCCACCGCCCGGACATCCTTGGTCAGGGTGCCGATGGAGATGTAGTCGACCCCCGTCTCGGCGATGGTGCGCAGGGTGGTGTCGTTGATGCCGCCGGAGGCTTCCAGCTTGGCGCGGCCGGCGGTAAGGGTGACTGCGGTACGCATGTCGTCGAGGCTCAGCTCGTCCAGCATGATGATGTCGGCACCGGCATCCAGCGCCTGTTGCAGTTCGTCCAGATTTTCCACTTCGACTTCAACCGGCTTGCCGGGTGCAATGCGGTGGGCGGCGTCGATGGCCTGGGCGATTCCGCCGCAGGCGGCGATGTGGTTTTCCTTGATCAGGAAGGCGTCGTACAGACCGATGCGGTGGTTATGGCCGCCGCCGCAGGTTACTGCGTACTTCTGTGCGAGGCGCAGGCCGGGCAGAGTCTTGCGGGTGTCCAGCAGCTTCACCGAGGTGCCTTTCACCAGGTCCACATAGTGAGCGACGCGGGTGGCGACGCCGGAGAGGCATTGGAGGAAGTTCAGCGCACTGCGCTCACCACTGAGCAGTGCCCGCGCCGGGCCTTCCAGGTGGAAGAGGGGCTGGTTGGGCTGGACGCGATCACCGTCCGCCACCTGCCAGTGCACGGCCACGCGCGGGTCGAGTTGGCGGAACACCGCGTCGACCCACGCGGTCCCAGCAATCACAGCGGCTTCGCGGGTGATCACCGTGGCATGGGCAAGGCGCTCCTCGGGGATGAGCTGGGCGGTGATGTCGCCGCTGCCGATGTCCTCGGTCAGCGCGCGTCGTACGTTGGCTTCGATTTCCGCGCTCAGGTCGGCAAGGGTCAGGTTGGGCATGGGAGGCTCCGCTGCGAGATGGCGCGATTATAGAGGCCGGCGGACCGCCGGTGCAGCGGCGGTGGTAACGGTCGCTGGCTTTCTGCTAGATATTCAGAACGGCACCGGCTGTCAGTCGCGTGCCTACAAGGGTTGGGTTCTGTGTGACATGCGTCATAACTGCAGGAAGTGTCCCCTTGGTTGCAGAGCGAGTATCCCTATAATGAGTCTGAATTTCTCTATTTGACGCCAGAGGCTTGACGTTGAGGTGATCCTTCGACGTAGCTGAGCAGTCCGAATCCCCTGTCCCAGGTAGTCGGCTGCGGGAGACTCGCTATGCAGACCGACGCGAACGTGGTGCCTCTCAAGGGCGCCTCCGAGCAAACGCCAACTTCGCCGGTAGGAAGGCTGCCCGTGGCACTCATCCAGGTGCGCGACAAGGCTGCACAACAGCTCAAGCAAGCGCTGCAGGCGCTGTTCGACAACGCGGACGACACCCTCTTCCAGATGGCCGACCGCGCGACCAGCAACGCCGAGCAGAATGCATTCTTCGAAGCCATGCGCGACCTGCGCCTCAAGCGCAAGAGCATCGAGCGTGGCTTCCTGCAAAAGGTCTTCGAGACCTTCTCCAACCTCAACCAGTACGAGATCGGACGCGCGCCGCAGCTCGACGCGGTGTCGTTCGAGAGCCTGAGCCTGGTCCAGAACGACGATCTCGAAGAGTCCGTCGCCCAGGACACCATGGTGTCCAAGGTGATGAGCCGTGACGCCGTGGCCCTCGGCCACCTCACTACCCGCATCAATACCCTCGTTACCAAGAAGATCGACGACCGCACCAACCCGCTCGGCCCGCGCGCTCTGTGCGGGGCTTTCCTCGACGCCTGCCGCAGCCTGGGCGTGGAGATCAAGGTCAAGCTGATCATCTTCAAACTGTTCGAAAAGTACGTGCTGACCGAACTGGACCAGCTCTACGCCGAAGCCAACCAGCTGCTGATCGCCGCCGGCGTGCTGCCGGAGCTGAAGTCTGCGCCACCGGCTCGCCGTCCCCAGGGCCGCACCCCGGGTGCCGTGCGTTCCGCCGCTGTCGGCGGGGAGGCTTCCGGTGTCGTGGCCGACATGGCCAGCGAAGAGGTGCAGGAAGTCTTCGGCGCCCTGCAGGCGCTGCTCTCCGAAGTGCGTGGCAGCGGCCTGCCCCGCCGTGAGGTGCCGGTCGACGCTGTGCCCATCACCAGCAACGACCTGATGCGCCTGCTGTCGCACATGCAGCAGCACCTGTCCGCCCAGAAGGTGGACGATATCGACGTGCGCTTCCAACTGGACAGCCTGCTCACCCGCGCCAGCGCCAAGAGCGGTCGCTCCCGTGTGGTCGGCCAGGTGGATGACGACGTCATCAACCTGGTGTCGATGCTCTTCGAATTCATCCTCGACGACCGCTCCCTGCCGGATTCGCTCAAGGCCCTCATCGGCCGTCTGCAGATCCCGATGCTCAAGGTCGCCGTGCTGGACAAGACCTTCTTCAGTCGCGGCAGCCACCCGGCGCGCCGCCTGCTCAACGAGATCGCCTCGGCTGCCATGGGCTGGAGCGAGCAGGACGACCTCCAGCGTGACGTGCTCTACCAGCGCATCGAACAGGTGGTACTGCGCCTGCTGAATGATTTCGTTGACGACCCGGGCATCTTCTCCGAGCTGCTGTCCGACTTCCTCGCCTACACCGGCGACGAGCGTCGCCGCAGCGAGTTGCTGGAGCAGCGCACCCGTGATGCCGAAGAAGGCCGCGCCAAGGCCGAACTGGCCCGCCAGCAGGTGGAACAGGCCCTGAACGAGCGCCTGCTGGGTCGTACGCTGCCCGAAGTGGTGGTGCGCCTGCTGCAGGAAGCCTGGAGCAAGGTGATGCTGCTTACCTGCCTCAAGCACGGTGCCGAGTCCGAAGAATGGCGCGCCACCCTGGCCACCATGGACGACCTGATCTGGAGCGTGGAGCCCCATGAGGCGCCCGAGGCCCGCATGCGCCTGCTGGAGCTGGTACCCGGCCTGCTCAAGTCGTTGCGCGAAGGGCTGACCAGCGCCGCGTTCGACCCGTTCTCCACCAGCGAATTCTTCAGCCAGCTGGAATCCCTGCATGTCCAGGCTTTCCAGCGCTTCAAGCGCCCCGAGCCGGAGCCGGTGGCGGACGACGTCGCCGAGCCCGATGCGCCGGTCGCCGCGGATGCTGCCCTGGTCGTGGACCTGCCCGAACTGGAGCTGGCAGCCACTGTAGAAGCGCCGGCCATGGTCGAAGTGGTGGAAGAGATCATCCTGCTGGCACCCGGCGAAAGCCGCGCCCCCGAGCCGGAAGCCTCGCTGCCCGAGGGCGACGAGGCCCTGGACCAGGTGGACAACCTGCGTGTCGGCAGTTGGGTCGAGTTCCAGGAAGACGAGGACCACAAGGTCCGCTGCAAGCTGGCAGCGATCATCAAGCCCACCGGCAAGTACATCTTCGTCAACCGCACTGGCATGAAGGTGCTGGAGAAGACCCGCATGGGCCTGGCCGTGGAGTTCCGCCGTGGTGCCATCCGCCTGCTGGACGATGCCCTGCTGTTCGACCGGGCTCTGGAGTCGGTGATTGGCAACCTGCGCAAGCTCAAGGGGGCCTGATCCAGGCGCTTCACCCATGACGCCCGGCCCCGGCCAGGCGTCTGCGTTTCCGGGCCTTGGCCCCGGCAGCAGGCTGCTCTAGAGTGTCGGCGGACCAAGGAGCCGCCATGCAACCGGACATCGCCACCGGCTGGTGTGAAGACGCCCGCCATTGCCCCTCGCCCAACTTCAATGCCCGTCCGCACGGGGAAATCTCCCTGCTGGTCATCCACAACATCAGCCTGCCCCCGGGCCAGTTCGGCACCGGCAAGGTGGTGGAGTTCTTCCAGAACCGCCTCGACGCCGACGAGCACCCCTACTTCGCCGGCATCGCCGACATGCAGGTGTCCGCGCACTTCCTCATCGAGCGTGACGGCCGGGTGACCCAGTTTGTCTCCTGCCTCGACCGTGCCTGGCACGCCGGCAAGTCCTGCTTCGAAGGCCGCGAGAACTGCAATGACTTCTCCCTGGGCATCGAACTGGAGGGCACCGACGACCTGCCCTACAGCGATGCCCAGTACGACGCCCTGGGCCGCCTGGCCCGTGGCCTGTTGCTTACCTACCCTGGCATAACCCCCGAGCGCGTCTGTGGCCACAGCGACATCGCCCCTGTTCGCAAGACCGACCCGGGGCCCGCCTTCGACTGGGCGCGGTTGCGCGCCAGCCTGCTGCATAAGGAGATGACCCCATGAGCTTTCTGGTACTGCTGCTGGTGCTGTGGATCGAGAAACTCTCCAACTGGCGCCAGCGCCTGCAACGGGATGCCGCCTGGCTGCGGCAACTGGACGGTGCGGCTGCCAGCCGCCCCCTGGCCGGTCGCCCCTGGCTGGCACTGGGGATCTGGGTGGTGCTGCCGCTGGTGGCCCTGGCGCTGCTGCTGACCCTGTTGCAGCCCCTGGCCTATGGCTGGCTGGCCCTGCCGGTTCACCTGCTGGTGGTGGTGTTCGCCCTCGGCCGTGGCGATGTCCAGGCTGATCTCGGCTCCTTCCGCGACGCCTGGCGCCGGGGGGACATCCAGGGTGCCCTGCACGTCGCCGAGCGCGACCTGGGCCTGCAGGTGGAGGAGGGTGACGACCTGCTGATGCGCGTACAGGAGTACCTGGTGTGGCAGGCCTACCAGAGCTTCTTCGCGGTGATCTTCTGGTACTTCCTGTTGGGCCCGGTGGCGGCTCTGGCTTACCGCCTGCTGGCACTGGCCGAGGAACACGCTGCGTCCCCCGCTATTCGCGAGCAGGCCCGCCAGGTGCGGCACGCCTTCGATTGGGTGCCGGTGCGGGTACTGGCCGCCAGCTTCTCCCTGGTGGGCAATTTCGTCGCCGTCAGCCGTGTCCTGTTGCACGAGCTGCTCAACTGGGAGATGCCCGCCGAGCGCTTCGTGGTGATCGCAGGGCGTGCTGCCGGTGAATTGCCCGAATCCAGCGCAGGCGAGGAGGGCGTGGCCAGCCTGGACGCCTTGTGGCACCTGCTGGTCCGGGCCGCCGTGCTCTGGTATGCGGGTTTTGCCTTGTGGACGCTGTTCCTCTGACGGCGATTCCCGCGTTGATCTGTAGCCGTTCTTAACCTTAAGTTACAGAACACCCCGCCGATATCGGGTACACAGGTCCTGCGTTGAGTGGAGGGCTTTTGTGATGCCCGTCACCCTGATCGCCGGGCGTAGGATGTCCGGAGCGGCCTGCCGCAGGTCGGGCGATGCAGGTGGTCATGCTGTCAGCGTGCCATCCTGACTCCATCCAAGACGCGCATAACAATAAATAAGCAAGCCAGGAGACGTCGTGTGAAGACTCTGCTGTATCCGGCCATCGCGCTGATGAATCGACTCAGCTTCGGCATGAAGTTCAGTCTTATCAGCGTGCTTTTCTTCCTGCCGATGATCGTCACCAACTACTTCCTCGTGCGCGAGTCCTACGGGCAGTTCCTCAGCACCCGCAACGAACTGCAGAGCCTGGACCTGCTGCATGCCAGCCTGGGCCTGCGGCGCAACCTGGAAAGCCTCAACGATCTGGTGCTGATCAACTCCCTGATCGGGCAATCCGGGCAGGCCGGCGACCTCGACAGCCGCATCACCCGTGTGGAGCAGGACGTGCTCGCCGCGCTCAAGGCGCTGCAACCGGTCACCACCGACGCTGACCAGGTCACCGAGTTCAACACCAAGCGCGACGAGATGCTCAACGGCCTTCAGGCAGCGCAGAAGGAAACCTCCCTGCAGAGCAAGAGCGCCATGATCGAGAAGCTCCTCGGCAATGCCCAGGTGTTCATCAAGCTGGTGGCCAGCCAGGCAGGTCTCAGCCAGGACACCCAGCGCGACGTTCGCCAAGTGGCCGAGCTGATCACAACCGTCACCCCCGACATCACGGCCGGCATCAGCCAGGGGCGTGCCATCGGTTCCTACTCCCTCGGCCAGGGCTTCCTCAATTCCGCCGCCAGCACCAAACTCGACGACCTGCTGCTGGACCTGGAGAAGCTCGGCAGCGAGTACGGCCTCAAGCTGCAGGATGCTCTCAGTGGCAACCCGCGTGCCCAGGCCGCCCTCAGCCAGCAGGCCGATGCCAGCCGTGCCACCCTCAAGGAGGCCGCCACCCTGTTCGAGGACCAGGTGATCATGGCCGACACCCTCGACACCCCCTGGGCCACCTTCTACGACCAGGTCAGTGCGCTGATGGACAAGACCTATGCGCTGAACGACACCGCCCTGGAATTCCTGCGCAGCGACCTGAACAAGCGCCTCGGCGAGAAGCGCGTCCAGACTGTCTTGCTGATGGTGGCGCTGGTGGGCGTCTTCCTCGCCATCGTTTACCTCTACAGCGGCTTCTACGTGTCCACCCGCACCACCCTCAAGCGCCTGGGCAAGGTGCTCGACCAGGTGGCCGCCGGCGACATGACCGTAAGCTTCCGGGCCGATAGCCACGACGAACTGGGCGAGCTGGGGCAGGTGTTCAACGCCACCGTGGCCAAGATCCACGACCTGATCCAACTGGTTGGCCAGACCGTCTCGGAAGTGGAGCGCCAGGCCATCCGTGTCCAGCAGGTGTCCGAGGAGAGCAACCTCGCCGTCGCCGGGCAACGCAACCAGATCGAGCAGGTCGCCACCGCCATGAACCAGATGTCTGCCACCGCCCAGGAAGTGGCGCGCAGCGCGGCGGCCGCCGTCGGCAGCGCCCACAGCGTCAACGAAGAGACCGTCAACGGCCGCAGCCTGGTGGAGTCCCAGCTGGGCAGCATCGAGCGCCTGGCCCACGAGATCGAACAGTCGGTGAACGTCATCAACCAGTTGGCGGCTGACAGCGCCTCCATCAGCCGAGTGCTGGAAGTGATCAAGGGCATCGCCGAGCAGACCAACCTGCTCGCCCTCAACGCCGCCATCGAAGCTGCGCGCGCTGGTGAGCAGGGGCGCGGGTTCGCCGTGGTCGCCGACGAGGTGCGCACCCTCGCCAAGCGCACCCAGCAGTCCACCGAGGAGATCGAACAGATGATCGCCCGCCTGCAGGGCGGTGTCGGCGCGGCCGTGAAGGCGATGAACACCAGCCACCAGATGGCCGACGGCACCGTCAACCAGTCCGGCCGCGTGCAGCAGGCACTGGAGAACATCCTCGGCGCCGTGGGCATGATCGTCGATCAGAACCAGCAGATCGCCGCCGCCGCCGAGCAGCAGACCGCCGTCGCCCACGACATCGACCAGAACATCGTCGAGATCAACAGCGCCGGCGAGCGCACCGCCCAAGGCGCCAGCCAGACCGAACAGGCCAGCCGTCAGTTGTCCGACCTGGTCGCGCGGCTCAAGCAACTGATCGGCGCGTTCCGCGTTTAATCGAGGGTGCCACGCCAGAGCCCGCCAACCGGCGGGCTTTTTCGTTTCCTGGGGGCTGGTGTGCTGAAGCGGAGCGCCCTCCGTGCTGTGGATAAGGTGCAGCCGGGCTTCAGCCCGGGAAAGGCGCCCAGCCGAACAGCTCGCAGGCGTTCCGGCTGCTGGCCGCCGCCAGGGCATCCGGCGTCAGCCCCATCAGTTCGGCGAGGTTGGCGCAGATCGCCGGCAGGTATTCCGGGCTGTTGCGCTGGTGCGGGTGCATGGAGGGCGCCATGTCCGGCGCATCGGTCTCCAGCACGATGGCGTCCAGGGGCAGGCGTGGCACCACCTTGTGCAGGCGGTTGGCCTGGGGCCAGGTGGGCGCGCCACCCAGGCCCAGGCGGAAGCCCAGCTTCAGGTATTCGCGGGCTTCCTCGTAGCTGCCGGCGAAGGCGTGGACGATGCCGCCCCGGGCAGGGCGGATGCGCTTGAGGGTGGCGATCACCGCCGCGTGGCTGCGGCGCACGTGCAGCAGGGCCGGCAGGTGCAGATCGACGGCCAGCGCCAGTTGCGCCTCGAACAGCGCCTGCTGGGCGTCGCGGTCGAGTTCGGGGAGGAAGTAGTCGAGGCCGATCTCGCCCACCGCACACAGCTTCGGGTGGCCTGCCAGGGCCTCCAGGCGCTGGCGCAGGGCCGCCAGGTGCTCGGGGCGGTGGTCGGCGAGGTAGATGGGGTGCAGGCCGAAGGCGGCGTACAGGTCCGGTTCGGTCTCGGCCAGGTGCCAGATGCGCGCCCAGTTGGCCTCGAACACCCCCATCAGCACCTGCCGCACCACGCCCAGCGCACGGGCGCGCTGCAGCACGGCCGGGCGGTCGGCGTCGAACTCGGGGAAGTCCAGATGGGTGTGGGTGTCGATCAGCATGGCGGTCGGTCGCCTGGGTGGCTGGCTGTCAGCCTAGCCCAGAGGCGCCGCCAGCGGGCGGCGCCTCCGTGCCGAGGGGGCGAATCAGTGGTGTTCGCGGGTGGCGCGGAATTTCACGTCCGGCCAGCGTTCTTCCATCAGGCTGAGGTTCACGCGGGTCGGCGCCAGGTAGGTGAGGTGGCCACCGCCGTCCACGGCGAGGTTCTCGAAGGCCTTGTCCTGGAATTCCTTGAGCTTCTTCTCGTCCTTGCACTCGATCCAGCGCGCCGACCAGACGTTGATCGCCTCGTAGGCGCACTCCACCTTGTATTCCTCCTTCAGGCGGCTGGCGACCACGTCGAACTGCAGCACGCCCACGGCGCCGAGGATGATGTCGTTGTTGCGCTCGGGGAAGAACACCTGGGTGGCGCCTTCCTCGGCCAGCTCCTGCAGGCCCTGGCGCAGTTGCTTGGACTTCAGCGGGTCTTTCAGGCGCACGCGGCGGAACAGCTCCGGGGCGAAGTGCGGGATGCCGGTGAAGCCCAGGGCCTCGCCTTCGGTGAAGGTGTCGCCGATCTGGATGGTGCCGTGGTTGTGCAGGCCGATGATGTCGCCGGCGAAGGCCTCTTCCAGTTGCTCGCGCTCGCTGGAGAAGAAGGTCAGCGCGTCGGCGATCTTCACGTCCTTGCCCAGGCGCACGTGGCGCATCTTCATGCCCTTCTCGTACTTGCCCGAGCAGATGCGCATGAAGGCGATGCGGTCGCGGTGTTTCGGGTCCATGTTCGCCTGGATCTTGAACACGAAGCCGGAGAATTTCTCCTCGGTGGGCTCGACGCTGCGCTCGTGGGTGGCGCGGGGCAGCGGCTTGGGCGCCCAGTCGACGATGCAATCGAGTACCTGGTCGACACCGAAGTTGCCCAGCGCGGTGCCGAAGAACACCGGGGTCATCTCGCCCTTGAGGAAGGCGTCCTTCTCGAAGACGTGGCAGGCGCCCTGCACCAGCTCCAGCTCTTCGAGGAAATTGTCGTACAGGTCGCCCAGGTGCGCGCGTGCCTCGTCGGAGTCCAGCTTCTCGATGACCTTGGTCTCGATGCGCTCATGACCGTGGCCCGGCACGTAGACGATGATCTTGTCCTCGGCCAGGTGGTACACGCCCTTGAACTCCTTGTAGCAGCCGATCGGCCAGGTGATGGGCGCGGCCTTGATCTTCAGCACCGCCTCGATCTCGTCGAGCAGCTCGATGGGGTCGCGGATGTCACGGTCCAGCTTGTTGATGAAGCTGACGATGGGCGTGTCGCGCAGGCGGCAGACTTCCATCAGCGCAATGGTGCGCGGCTCGACGCCCTTGCCGCCGTCGAGGACCATCAGCGCCGAGTCCACCGCCGTCAGGGTGCGGTAGGTGTCTTCGGAGAAGTCTTCGTGGCCGGGGGTGTCGAGCAGGTTGATCATGTGCTCGCGGTAGGGGAACTGCATCACCGAGGTGGTGATGGAGATGCCGCGCTGCTTCTCCATTTCCATCCAGTCGGAGGTGGCGTGACGGTCGGACTTTCGCGACTTAACGGTGCCGGCGACGGCAATCGCCTTGCCCATCAGCAGCAGCTTCTCGGTGATGGTGGTCTTACCGGCGTCCGGGTGGGAAATGATGGCGAAGGTGCGGCGTTTGGCGACTTCGGCGGCCTGGATGGTCATGGGTGCTTGCCTGGCTGGAAACGAGGGCGGGCAGGGAGCCCGGAAAAGCGCGGGATTATAGCGGATCGCCGGCCTCAGTAGAGGCCGACGGTCCGTTGCAAAGGGCTAGTGTGCTTCGTGTTCGCCGCGAGGCGCCTGGCCGGGGTAGATCCAGCGCACCAGCGAGCCGATCGACAGGCCCTGCACCAGGATCGACACCAGCACCACGATGTAGGTCAGGGTCAGCAGCAGGTCGCGTTCGGGGCCGGCGGGCAGGGCCAGCGCCAGGGCCACCGAGATGCCACCGCGCAGGCCGCACCAGGTGAGGATGCGGACCGCACCCTTGGGGACCTGGCGGCGACCGAGGGCCTTCTGCCGCAGCAGGACGATGGCCGGTGCCAGGGTCAGCAGGCGCGACAGTTGCACCGACGCCCCCAGGGCCAGGGCGGCGGCGACGTGCAGCCAGGTCAGCGGCAGCAACAGCAGCTCCAGGCCGATCAGCGCGAACAGCAGGGCGTTGAGGATCTCGTCGATCAGCTCCCAGAACTTGTCCAGGTAGCGGCGGGTCTCGTCCGACATGGCCAGGGTGCGGCCGTGGTTACCGATGATCAGGCCCGCCACCACCATCGCCAGCGGTGCCGACACATGCAGGTGGTTGGCCAGTGCCGCGCCGCCGATCACCAGCGCCAGGGTCAGCATCACCTCAACCTGGTACTGATCGATGCTGCGCATCATCAGGAACACCCCGTAGCCCAGGGCCGCGCCGAACAGCACGCCGCCCACCGCCTCGTGCAGGAACATCCCGGCCACGCCGGCTACCGTGGGCGCCTCGCCCAGGTTCAGCACGCTCAGCAGGATGGCGAACACCACCACTGCCGTACCGTCGTTGAACAGCGACTCGCCGACGATGGTGGTCGCCAGCGGCTTCGGCGCCCCGGCGGACTTGAGGATGCCCAGCACCGCGATGGGATCGGTGGGGGAGATCAGCGCCCCGAACAGCAGGCAGTAGATGAAGTCCACCTGCCAGCCAAACAGCCCGAAGCTGTAGTACGCCAGCAACGCCACCGCGAGGGTGGACACCAGCACCCCGGCGGTGGCCAGCAGGCCTATGGGCCACTTGTAGCTGTGCAGGTCGCGCAGGTCCACGTGCAGCGCCCCAGCGAATAGCAGCGCGGGGAGGAACCAGGTCATCAGCACCGAGGAGAAGTCGATGCGCCGCAACAGCTCGCGGGACTCCTCATGGAGAATCGGGAAGCCCAGCTCGGACAGGCCGATGGCGATGGCCGAGAACAGCAGCGCCGTGGCCATGATGCCGATGGTCGGTGGCAGTCGGGTGAAGCGGTAGTTGAGGTACGTGATGACGGTGGTGAAGACGATGAAGCTGGCAGCAAGATCGAGCATGCGGTTCCTTCTGGTTGAGTCTGTCCGTTGAGTGGACGGGGAAGGATACGTAAGCGACCTGGCGAGGCCAACGCAAAATCCGTGAAGGGGCTCAAGAATGCGGTTTTGTGCAGCATTCCGGACGCTTCGTTGAGGATAAAAAACAATCAATCATGCAAGCGACAATCGGATGCGAAACGGCGGCATTTTCTGGTTGCCATGTAGGACATGCGGTCCTAAAGTGCGCGCCCGAACGTCCATGCTGGAAACGATCCATCCGGCTCAAGTACTGACGACGAGAGGTTGCCGGCGCCCTTGCCCGGTACCGGTGATGCTCGGCGACATGCCTTGGGAAGTAGGCGAACCAAAGTGGGGAAACTGTCAGGCGTTCGCGGTTTCGTATGTCACGAAGCCACTCCACCTTTTCAGAACCGTTCAGCCATTTGGAGTCCCTAGCATGTCGATCAAGGTCGAAGACTATTTCGCACCCGCCACGTTCCAGCGCATGAAGGCCTTTGCCGATCAGCACGAGACCCCCTTCGTGGTGATCGACAAGCAGACCATCGCCGACTCCTACGACCAACTGGTCAGTTGCTTCCCCTTCGCCAAGATCTACTACGCGGTGAAGGCCAACCCGGCCACCGAGATCACCGAGCTGCTGCGCGAGAAGGGCTCCAACTTCGACATCGCCTCCATCTATGAGCTGGACAAGGTGATGAAGACCGGCGTCGGCCCGGAGCGCATCAGCTACGGCAACACCATCAAGAAAGCCCGCGACATCCGCTACTTCTACGAGAAGGGCGTGCGCCTGTTCGCCACCGACTCCGAGGCCGACCTGCGCAACATCGCCAAGGCCGCCCCGGGGGCCAAGGTCTACGTGCGCATCCTCACCGAGGGTTCCACCTCCGCCGACTGGCCGCTGTCGCGCAAGTTCGGCTGCAACCCGGACATGGCGCTGGACCTGCTGATCCTCGCCAAGCAACTGGGCCTGGACCCCTACGGCGTGTCCTTCCACGTCGGCAGCCAGCAGCGCGACATCGACGTCTGGGACGCCGCCATCGCCAAGGTCAAGGTGATCTTCGAGCGCCTGAAGGAAGAGGACGGCATCACCCTGAAGATGATCAACATGGGCGGCGGCTTCCCGGCCAACTACATCCAGCGCACCAACAGCCTGGAGACCTACGCCGAGGAGATCACCCGCTTCCTCAAGGAAGACTTCGGCGACGAACTGCCGGAGATCATCCTCGAGCCGGGCCGCTCCCTGATCGCCAACGCCGGCATCCTCGTCAGCGAGGTGGTGCTGGTGGCGCGCAAGTCCCGCACCGCCGTCGAGCGCTGGGTCTACACCGATGTGGGCAAGTTCTCCGGCCTGATCGAAACCATGGACGAGTCCATCAAGTTCCCCATCTGGACCGAGAAGAAGGGCGAGATGGAAGAAGTGGTCATCGCCGGCCCCACCTGCGACAGCGCCGACATCATGTACGAGAACTACAAGTACGGCCTGCCGCTGAACCTGGCCAGCGGTGACCGCCTCTACTGGCTCTCCACCGGGGCCTACACCACCAGCTACAGCGCAGTGGAGTTCAACGGCTTCCCGCCGCTGAAGTCTTACTACCTGTAAGGGCTTCACCCCCGACAAGGCCCGCCTTCGCGGCGGGCCTTGTCGTTTTCGTGTAGGTGGAATCCGTTTGCCGCAAGGGCATTTCCCAAGCGTGCTTTTGCGGATGTTCATGAGAATCCTTATCAAATGGGTTGCCTCCCCCTCACCACCGGGAGCACCTTCCATGAAACGCCTTGCCTTGCGCCCGCAACCGGGCCCACGCACCCTGCTCGCCGTCGGCATCGGCCTGGCCGCCGGCCCCCTCGTCGCCGCCGAGCCATCGCGCAGCAGCACCAGCCTGGAGCTGGAGACGCTGCACGTCGAGGAGCGGCGCAGCGAAAGCTACCGCACCGAACGCTCCGCTTCGGCGAAGAACGCCGTGCCCCTGCTCGACACCCCCCAGACCATCACCGTGGTGCCCGCCGAGGTGATGCGTGACCAGCAGGCCCTGAGCCTGCGCGAGGTGCTCTCCAACGTCTCCGGCATCACCTTCAACGCCGGGGAGGGCGGCGGCGGCTCGGGGGGCAACCTCAACATCCGTGGCTTCTCCGCCAGCACCAACCTGCAGATCGACGGGCTGCGCGACAGCGCCCAGAACAACCGCACCGACACCTTCAACATCGAGCAGGTGGAAGTCATCAAGGGCCCCAACTCGGTGTTCGGCGGCGCCGGCACCACCGGCGGCAGCGTCAACCAGATCAGCAAGCAGCCAGGCTTCGAAGCCTTCAGCCGGCTCGGCCTGGGCCTGGGCAGCGACCACTACCGGCGCCTTACCCTGGACACCAATCAGCCGCTGCAGGACCTGGGCAGCGGCAGCGCCTTCCGCCTCAACCTCATGGCCCACGACGACGAGATCCCCGGCCGCAAGCGCCTGGAGCGCGAGCGCTGGGGCATCGCCCCCTCGCTGCTGCTGGGCCTGGGCGAGGACACCAGCCTGACACTCAGCTACTTCCACCAGCGTGACGACAACGACCCGGACTACGGCGTCCCGGCCTTCGACGGCAAGCGTGTCGCCGGGGTCAAGCGCAACGCCTACTTCGGCTGGCGCAACCTCGATCGCGAGCGCATCGACAGCGACGCCTTCACCGTGCGCCTGGAGCACCGCTTCAACGACCAGTTGAGCCTGCAGAACCTCACCCGCTACAGCGAGGTCGAGCGTGACACGGTGATCTCCGCCGCCCACATCAACCTCGACCGCCGCCGCAGCAGTGGCCAACCCCCGGGCCCCGTCCTCGCTCCCGGCCAGTACCTGCCCGCCGGCCCCCAGGCCTAAGGCCGCGACGTCACCAGCCGCATGTGGATCAACCAGACCAACCTCACCGCCGAGTTCGACACCCTCGGCATCGGCCACACCCTGGTGACCGGCGCAGAGTTCTCCCGCGAGACCTACCACCGCACCACCTATGACTACGGCCTGAAGTTCCCTGACGAGGGCTACCCGCTGGCCGATCCGCCCGGCTACTGGAGCGGGCCGGCCCAGCGAAGCAACTCCGGCTACCTCGCCACCCGCCTTTACGACCGCGCGCTCTATGCCTTCGACACCCTGGCCCTGAGCCCGCAGTGGGACCTCAACCTCGGCCTGCGCTACGACTGGCTCGACGGCGACGCAGACGACTACAGGCTCACCAAGGGCAACTGGGTGGCCACCGACAATCGCTCCAGCGACGAGCACCTCAGCGGCCGTGCCGGGCTGGTCTACAAGCCGGTTGAGAACGGGTGCTTCTACCTGGCCTACGGCACCTCCTTCAACCCCAGTGCGGAGAACATTGCCACCAGCGGCGGCGGCCTCAGCGCCGACACCGAGAAGCTCGACCCGGAGAAGAACCGCACCTGGGAACTGGGCACCAAGTGGGAGCTGCTGGAGCGGCGCTTGCAGTTGGACGCCGCGCTGTTCCGGGTGGAGAAGCTCAATGCCCGCACCAAGCTTGTCGACGGCACCACTGTCCTGGCCGGCAACCAGCGCGTGCAGGGGCTGGAACTGGGGCTGACCGGCGAGCTCAGCGAGCGCTGGAAAGTGTTCAGCACCTTCACCTTCATGGACAGCGAGACCCTCAAGGTCGTCAACGAGCGCGTCGGCGTCTCGGCCAAGGGCCAGGCCCTGGCCAACACCCCGCCGCAGTCGTTCAACCTCTGGTCCACCTACGACTTCGACGGTGGCTGGCGCGTCGGCTACGGCGCGCGCTACGCCAGCCAGCGCAACCTCACTGCCGGCAATGACGGCGTCAAGCTCGCCGCCTACTGGGTCCACAGCGCCATGCTCGGCTACCGGGTCAGCGACTCCTTCGACCTGCAACTGAACCTGGACAACCTGTTCGACCGCCAATACGTCGAGCGCGTCCGCACCCAGCTCGGCACCCAGCAGGGCACGGGTAGCCAGGGCGCCCGCTCCTCTGCCATCGAGTACGGCGACGCCCGCGCCGCCACCCTCAACGCCACCCTGTCGTTCTGACGGCTCCGCCGCGCCTGCGGGCGCGGCGCTTTGTCCCGGTTCCTTGGCTGCCGGCAGGCGAGTAAGATGAGCGCCTCATTTGCGAACGCTTATCAGCAGCCTTTGTTCGGCCCGGGAGGGTAGCCCGCGTGATGTTCCATATCCCCGACGTCCTCACCGCCGACGAAGTGCGCCAGTGCCGCGAAGCCCTGGAGCGCGCCGCTTGGGTGGACGGACGCAGCACCGCCGGACACATGGCCGTGCGCAGCAAGGACAACCAGCAACTGGCCCCGGACGACCCCCTCGCACAGCAGATCGGCGACTTCATCGTCGACCGCCTTGGCAGCCACCCGCAGTTCATCGCCGCCGCCCTGCCACTCAAGGTGCTGCCGCCGCGCTTCAACCGCTACAGCGGCGGCGGCACCTACGGCAACCACATCGACAACGCCATCTTCAGCGTCCCCGGCACCCACCACCGGGTGCGCAGCGACCTGTCCGCCACCCTGTTCTTCTGCGACCCGGACGACTACGAGGGCGGCGAACTGGTGGTGGAAGACACCTACGGCAGCCACCGGGTCAAGCTGCCCGCCGGCCACCTGGTGCTCTACCCCGGCAGCAGCCTGCACCGTGTCGAACCGGTCACCCGTGGCGCGCGGCTGGCCGCCTTCTTCTGGATCCAGAGCCTGGTGCGCGAGGACAACCAGCGCGCCATGCTGCTGGAGCTGGACGGCGCCATCCAGCAGCTCGGCCAGAGCGTGCCCGAGCACCCTGCGCTGGTGCAGCTTTCCGGCGTCTACCACAACCTGTTGCGGCACTGGTCGACCACCTGAGACCTGAGGAACGCCCCATGAGCCTGCCGCCGTTGCCGCGGATTCCCGCCGAGATCGTCGCCGTCGGCGACTACGAGGCCTTTGCCCGTGAGCGCATGAGCCCCGCCGCCTGGGCCTACCTCAGCGGCGGCGCGGCGGACGAGCAGACTCTGGCCGACAACCTCGCCGCCTTCCGCCGCGTGCGCCTGCTCAACCGGGTGCTGGAAGACCTGGGCAGCGGCGACACCCGCGTGCAGATCGGCGACCTGACGCTGGACTACCCCATCCTGCTCGCCCCGGTGGCCTTCCAGCGCCTGGCCCACCCGGACGGCGAACTGGCCAGCGCCCTGGGCGCCTCGGCCATGGGCGCTGCCCTGGTGGTCAGCACCCAGGCCAGCGTCAGCCTCGAAGCCATCGCCCGGGCCGCCCAGGCGCCCCTCTGGTTCCAGCTCTACATCCAGCCGGACCGCGACTTCACCCGCGAGCTGGTGCGGCGCGCCGAAGCTGCGGGCTACCGCGGCCTGATGGTCACCGTGGACGCCCCGGTCAACGGCCTGCGCAACCGCGAGCAGCGTGCCGGCTTCCAACTGCCCGACGGCATCGAGGCGGTGAACCTGCGGGGCATGCGCACATTGCCCCCCAGCGTGGCCCAGCCCGGCGCCAGCCCGCTGTTCGGCAGCGCCCTGCTGCAGCACGCGCCCACCTGGCGTGACCTGGAATGGCTGCAATCCCTGACGCACCTGCCGGTGTGGGTGAAAGGCGTGATGAACCCCCTCGACGCCGTGCGCGCGGTGGAGCAGGGCGTGGCCGGCATCGTCGTGTCCAACCATGGCGGGCGCACCCTCGACGGCCTGCCGGCGACGCTGGACGTGCTGCCGGCCATCGCCGACGCCGTGGGCGGGCGCGTGCCGCTGATCCTCGATGGCGGCATACGGCGCGGCAGCGACGTGTTCAAGGCCCTGGCCCTGGGCGCCCGCGCGGTCATGGTGGGGCGGCCCTACGTCCAGGCCCTGGCCACGGCCGGGGCATCCGGCGTCGCCCATGTGCTGCACCTGCTGCGCACCGAGCTGGAGGTGACCATGGCGCTCACCGGCTGCTCCCACCTGGCCGCCATCGACCTTTCGCGGCTCTGGCAAAACTCCTGACATTCGCCCACTCCGTTGCCGTTTCGTGACCGGACGCCCAGGTGGTTTGGCGTGGATGGCGTGCGTTCGATCTCTTTGTTATTGATTTTTGCAATGATGTGGGTGCGGTTTGATCTATAGGTCTTTTCCGATATTTTTAAAGATTGTGTAAAGATTGTGTAAAGATGGGTGGGTAAATATTTACTGATAAACATTCGCAAATAGAATCGCGCCCCATCTTCAGTGGGGAGTGATTCTTATGAGCAACAAGAACGGCCTACCGCAACGCGCGCTGCTGGCTTCCGCCATCGGCCTGGTTTCCGCCTCGGCCAGCGGCCTGGCCCTGGCGGCTGATACGAATAAACTCGAACTCGGCACCGTCAACGTCGACGGCAAGGCCGAGAAGACCTACAAGGTCACCGAGTCGGCCTCCGCCAAGTACACCGCACCGCTGCTGGACACCCCGCAGACCGTCACCGTCGTCCCCAAGGAGATCATCCAGGAGCAGCAGGCCCTGAGCCTGCGCCAGGTGCTCTCCAACGTCTCCGGCATCACCTTCAACGCCGGCGAGGGCGGTGGTGGCTCCGGTGACAGCATCAACATCCGTGGCTTCTCCGCCAACAGCAACATCCAGATCGACGGCCTGCGCGACAGCGCCCAGACCAGCCGCACCGACACCTTCAACATCGAGCAGGTCGAGGTCATCAAGGGCCCGAACTCGGTGTTCGGCGGCGCCGGCACCACCGGCGGCAGCATCAACCTCATCAGCAAGCAGCCCATGGGCCGTGCCTTCACCCGCATCGGCGCGGGCCTGGGCACCGACAACTACCACCGCCTGACCCTGGACACCAACCAGCCGCTGGAAGACCTCGGCACCGACAGCGCCTTCCGCCTGAACCTGATGGCCCACGAGAACGACGTCCCCGGCCGCGACCAGATCGACCGCGAGCGCTGGGGTGTCGCCCCGTCCCTGCGCCTGGGCTTCAGCGACGCCACCCGCCTGACCCTCAGCGCCTTCCACCAGACCGACGACAACCTGCCCGACTACGGCGTACCGGCCCTGGACGGCAAGAAGCTGGCCGGCGTCGACCGCAACGACTACTTCGGCTGGAAGAACCTGGACAAGGAAGAAATCGAGCAGAACGCGTTCACCGCCAACCTCGAACACGACTTCAACGAAAACCTGCGCCTGCAGAACCTGACCCGCTACAGCCGCGTGGACCGCGACACCGTGGTGTCCGCCTCCCACGTCAACCTGACTGGCGTACCCGCCGGCAACTACAAGCCCGCCGGCCCGCAGGCCTACGGCCGTGATGCCACCACCGAGCTGTGGATCAACCAGACCAACCTGCGCATCAGTGCCGACACCGCCGGCCTGCACCACGAGATCGTCACCGGCGCGGAAATCTCCCGCGAGGAGTACGCGCTCAAGACCTATAACCATGGCCTGGGCACCGCTGCCGCTCCGTATCCGAACACCGGCTTCGGCGTCTCCAACCCGCCTGGCTACTGGAGCGGTCCGGTCGCCAAGGCCACCACCGGCTACACCGAGAACACGCTGGACAACAAGGCCGTGTACGTCTTCGACACCATCGCCCTGAACGAGCAGTGGGACCTGAACATGGGCCTGCGCTACGACTGGTTCGACGGCAAGAGGAAGACCTTCTCCGGCGCCAAGGCGCAGACCGGCAGCTTCTCCTCCAACGACAAGAAGCTCAGCAGCCGCGCCGGCCTGGTCTACAAACCGGTGGAGAACGGCCGCTTCTACGTCGCCTGGGGCAACTCCTTCAACCCGAGTGCCGAAAGCATCGCCTCCAGCGGTGGCGGCCTGACCGCACTGACCGAGAACCTGGACCCGGAGAAGAACGAGACCTGGGAGCTGGGCACCAAGTGGGAACTGCTGGCCGGTCGCCTCGAACTGGACGGCGCGCTGTTCCGCGTCGACAAGACCAACGCCCGCGAAACCATGGCCGACGGTTCCACCCAACTGGCCGGCAAGCAGCGCGTGCAGGGTGTCGAACTGGGTGTGACCGGCCACATCAGCGAGCGCTGGGACGTCTTCGCCAACTACACCTTCCTCGACAGCGAGACCCTCAAGGCTGCCGACACCGCCGCCGGCATCGCCCGTGAAGGCCAGGCGCTGGGCAACACCCCGCCGCGTTCGCTGAACCTGTGGACCACCTACGAGCTGCCCGCCGGCTGGACCCTGGGCTACGGCGCCCGCTACGTCAGCGAGCGCAACGTCAGCTCCAGCACCACCGCCAAGCTGGACGCCTACTGGGTGCACAACGCCATGCTCGGCTACAAGGTCAACGAGAACCTCGACTTGCAGCTGAACGTCAACAACCTGTTCGACAAGGACTACGTGGAGCGTGTGCGCCAGCAGAACGGCACCAACGCCCGCTCGTCCGCCATCGAATACGGCGACGCCCGCTCGGCGATCCTCTCTGCCACCTACTCGTTCTGATAGGGGGGCCGTGAGCCGCGCACCAGAGCGGCTCACGGCCTGGCTGTAAATAAAAGGTAAAACTTCGGAAACGCGATCTAATGCGTCACGTTCTCAAATAGAATCGCCGCGTTCCGGCATGGTTGCCGTTCCGATCCAGCGATACGGCAGGCCGCCCGGCCTGCTTCCGAGGACTGACACGTGTTCAAGAAGATCCTGTTCCAGTTGCACTGGCTGCTCGGCATCAGTGCAGGGCTGGTGCTCTCAATCATGGGCGTCACCGGGGCGGCCTACAGCTTCCAGGAGGAGATCCTCGAGCTGTTCAACCGCGACACCCTCCAGGTCGAGGTGCGCGAGGGCGGCGTGTTGCCCCCTGCCGAGCTGGTCAGCCGCATCGAAGCCGTCGCAGGCAAAACGGTCGCCGGCCTCTGGGTACGCACCGAAGGCGGCGAAGCCGCACGGGTCTTCTTCACCCCGCCACCGGGCGAACGCCGTGGCCCCATGCGCTGGTTCGACCCCTACACCGGCGAACTGCTGGGCGAACCTTCCGGCGAGGCGTTCTTCGGCCTGATGCTGCAACTGCACCGCTTCCTCGCCATGGGCGAAACCGGCAAGCAGATCACCGCCGCCAGCACCCTGGCCCTCATCTTCTTCTGCCTCTCCGGCCTTTACCTGCGCTGGCCGCGCCAGGCCGCGAGCTGGCGTGCCTGGCTGACCCTGGACTGGTCGCGCAAGGGCCGCAGCTTCAACTGGGACCTGCACGCCGTGGCCGGCACCTGGTGCCTGCTGCTGTACCTCCTGGCCGCGCTGACCGGCCTGTTCTGGTCCTACGAGTGGTACCGCGAAGGCCTCAACCGCCTGCTCGCCGACGCCCCCGCCGGGCAGCAGGGCAAGCCGGGCGAGCGCCGGGGCGAAGGCCGTGGTCGTCCCGGCAGCATGCAGGCCCCCGCCGGCCCGCCGCTGGTGGTGGACTACGACGCCGTGTGGGCGAGCATCCGCGACGCCGCAGGCCCGGAGCTGAGCGCCTACAACCTGCGCCTGCCCCCGGTGGGCGGCCAGCCGGCCACCGTCTTCTTCCTGCTCAAGGACGCCGCCCACCCGCGTGCCCTCAACCAGATCACCCTCGACCCGGCCACCGGCACCGTCAGCCGTGTGGAGCGCTACACCGACAAGAGCTTCAAGGCCCAGTTGCTCACCAGCGTCTATGCCCTGCACGTGGGCGAGTACTTCGGCCTGCCGGGGCGCATCCTGATGATGCTGGCGAGCCTGGCCATGCCACTGTTCTTCATCACCGGCTGGCTGCTCTACCTTGACCGCCGCCGCAAGAAGCGCGCGGTACGGGCCGCCCGTGGCGACCTGGGCGGGCAGGGCGGGGCCGATGCCTGGCTGGTGGGGTTCGCCAGCCAGAGCGGCTTCGCCGAACAACTGGCCTGGCAAACCGCCGGCCAACTGCAGGCTGCCGGCGTGCCGGTGCGCGTGAAATCCCTGGGCGAACTGGACGCCGGACAACTGGCCCAGGCCCGCAATGCCCTGTTCGTGGTCAGCACCTTTGGTGATGGCGAGGCGCCCGACAGCGCCCGCGGTTTCGAGCGCCGCGTGCTCGGCCAGGCCTCGGCCCTGGGCGAGCTGCGCTACGCCGTGCTGGCCCTGGGAGATCGCCAGTACCAGCACTTCTGCGGTTTCGCCCACCGCCTGCAGGGCTGGCTCGCTGACCAGGGCGCGCTGACCCTGTTCGACACCGTCGAGGTGGACAACGGCGACGGCCAGGCCATCCAGGCTTGGCAGCGGCACCTGGCGACGCTCTCCGGCAGCGACGTGGTGCCCACCTGGGAAGAGGCGCCCTTCGAGACCTGGACCCTGAGCGCCCGCGAGCACCTCAACCCCGGCAGCCAGGGCGCTTCCACCTGGCGACTGAGCCTGAGCGCCCCGGCAGGGGCTGCGGCCCAGTGGGATGCGGGCGACCTGGTGGACATCCTGCCCTGCCAGGGTGAACCGGTGGTGGCCGCCTGGCTGGCCCGCCACGGCCTGGACGGCGAAGCGGCGGTGCAGCTCGACGGCCGCACCCTGCCGCTGCGCCAGGCGCTGGAAGGGCGCGCACTGCCGGACAGCTTCGAACACCTGGTCGGGCTGCACGCCCAGGCCCTGGTGGATGCCCTGGTACCGCTCGCCCAGCGCCAGTACTCCATCGCCTCGCTGCCGGCCAACGGCACCCTGGAGCTGATCGTGCGTCAGGAAAGCCGCGCCGACGGCGCCCTCGGCATAGCCTCCGGCTGGCTCACCCACTACCTGCCGGTGGGCGCCAGCGTGCCGCTGCGCCTGCGCCGCAACGCCCGCTTCCACCTCGCCGAAGCCGACACGCCGGCCATCTTTATCGGCAACGGCACCGGCCTGGCCGGCCTGCGCAGCCTGCTGCAGGCCTCCATCCGCGCGGGCCGCCGCCGTAACTGGCTGTTGTTCGGCGAGCGCAACCAGGCCCACGACTTCTACTGCCGCGAAGAGATCGAAGGCTGGCTCGCGCAAGGTGAGCTGGAGCGCCTGGACCTGGCCTTCTCCCGCGACCAGGCGCAGAAGGTCTACGTGCAGGACCGCCTGCGCGAGGCCGCCGACCAAGTGCGCGCCTGGGTCGAGGCGGGTGCCGTGTTCTACATCTGCGGCAGCCTGGAGGGCATGGCCGGCGGCGTGGATACCGTGCTGCGCGAGATCCTCGGCGACGAGGGCCTGGAGCGCCTGGCCAGCGAAGGGCGCTACCGCCGCGACGTGTACTGATCGCCAGGCCGGTTCCGCTGTCCGTACCCGGGCAGCGGAACCCCGGACTGAAGTCCGGGCCACGGCGCTCCGCTGTGGATAACTGCACAAACGCCACCTCGCGTGGGGCGCACTCTGTCGCCATAATCACGCGATGAAAAATCGAATCCTGCTGAACTGCGACATGGGCGAAAGCTTCGGCGCCTGGACCCTGGGCGACGACGAGCACGCCATGCCCATGGTGGACCAGGCCAACCTGGCCTGCGGTTTCCACGCCTCCGATCCCCTCACCATGCTCAACACCGTCGAACTGGCGGTGGACCATGGCGTCACCATCGGCGCCCACCCGGCCTACCCGGACCTGGTGGGCTTCGGCCGGCGGCGCATGGAGCTGTCCCCCGAGGAGGTGCGCGCCGTAGTGCTGTACCAGATCGGCGCGCTGGACGCCTTCTGCCGCGCCGCCGGCACCCAGGTCGCCTACGTCAAGCCCCACGGCGCCCTGTACAACGACCTGGTGCGCAACGACGCCCTGCTCGAAGCGGTGCTCGATGCCTGCGCCAGCTACCGCAAGGGCCTGCCGCTGATGGTGCTGGCCCTTGCCGATAACCGCCGCGAGCTGCAACTGGCCGATGCCGCCGACGTGCCGCTGATGTTCGAAGCCTTCGCCGACCGCGCCTACCTCTCCGACGGCCAGCTCGCCCCCCGGCGCCTGCCCGATGCGGTGCACCGCGACCCCGAACAGATCATCGACCAGGCGGTGGCCATCGCCCGGGGCGAGTCCTTCCCCGACATCGACGGCAAGCCGCTGCAACTGGTGGCCGACAGCCTCTGCGTACACGGCGACAACCCCGAGTCCCTGGCGGTGCTGCGGCGCCTGCGAGCCCACCTGGACGCCTCATGATCCGCCTTGAGCCGGTCGGCGCCGAAGCCCTGTTGCTGGTGCTGGCCGACACACCGGACGCCTACCTGCCGCAGCGCATCGCCTGCCTTGCCGAAGCCATCCACCAGCGGCTCGGCCCGCAGCTCCGGGAGCTGGTGCCGGGCTGGACCACCCTGCTGCTGCACTACGACCTGCTGCTGACCGACCCCACCCGGCTGGCCGCCGACCTGGCACCGCTGCTGGAGCATTGGCAGTCGGCTCCGCCGCCCGACGAGCAAGGGCGCCTGCACCGCCTGCCGGCCTGGTACGGCGGTGAGGACCTGGGCGCGGTGGCAGAGGCCTGCGGGCTGCGCCCCGACCAGGTGATCGAGCTGCACTGCGCGGTGGAATACCGCGTCGGTGCCATCGGCTTCGCCCCCGGCTTTGCCTACCTGGGCGAACTCGACGCCCGGCTCGCCCTGCCGCGCCGGGCCACCCCGCGCACCGGCGTTCCCGCCGGCAGCCTGGCCATCGCCGAACGGCAGACGGCCATTTATCCACAGGCCTCCCCGGGCGGCTGGCACCTGCTGGGCCTGTGCCCGCAGCGCCTGTTCGACCCCGCCCAGGCGCCGCCTTGCCCGCTGGCGCTGGGGGATCGGGTGCGCTTCGAACCCATCGACGAGGCCACCTACCGCCGCGCGTGCGTAGCGCCATGAGCGGCCTGCGCGTCATCAAGGCCGGCCCGCTGAGCCTGCTGCAGGACGGCGGCCGGCACGGCTGGCAGCACCTGGGCGTGTCCCCCTCGGGCCCCATGGACCGCCATGCCGCCGCCTGGGCCAACCGCCTGCTGGAAAACGCACAGACGGCACCGCTGCTGGAGATCGCCCTGGGCGGCGTCGAGCTGGAAAGCCTCGGCGACACCTGGCTGGCCCTCTGCGGGGCGGAGCTGCCCATCCACCTGGACGGCGTGGTGCGGCCGAACTGGTCGCGCTTTCGCGTGCGCGCCGGGCAGCGCCTCAGGCTCGGTTTCGCCCGCAGCGGCCAGCGGGCCTACCTGGCCATTGCCGGTGGCTTTCGCGTCGAACCGGTGCTGGGCAGCGTCGCCTGCCAGGCCCGCGAAGGCCTGGGCGGGCTGGACGGCCGAGGCACGCGCCTGGCCGACGGCGACCTGTTGCCGGGCGGGGGCGGGCAGTTCGCCCGTGGCGCCAGCGTCCCCTGGCCCTGGCAGCCGGACTACCGCGCCGAACGCCCGCTGCGGGTGATGCTGGGCGGTGATGCCCCGCTGTTCACGCCCTCCGAGGTGCAGGCCTTCTTCGCCCAGCCCTGGCAGCTCAGCCCGCAGTCCGACCGCATGGGTGCCCGCCTCAAGGGCGCGCCGCTGAGCCCGCCCAAGCGCCAGTGGTCCCTTGGCGTGGTGCGCGGCACCGTGCAGGTGCCGCCGGACGGGCAGCCGATCATCCTCCAGGCTGACCACCAGACCATGGGCGGCTACCCCATCCTCGGCTGGCTTCACCCCCGCGATTGTGATCGCCTGGCCCAATGCAGCGCCCACCAGACGCTGCGCTTCGAGCCTGTGGATATCCCCACCGCCCAGGCCGACCTGCCCCAGTTCCGCCGCTTCTTCGAACCCGCAAAGCCGTAGTGTGGGTCGGGCGGCGTTCCGCTTCAGCCCACCGCCCCCCGCGCCGGGCACCGCCCGTAGGATGCGGTGAGCTCGGCGAACCGCATCAATCCCGGCCACCCACGCAACGATAGGCTTCGCACAGCTCAGCCCATCCTACGGTTGCCGCCGCCGAACCCGTTGAGTAGCGATTCATAGCCGTAGCCCGGACTTCAGTCCGGGGAGGGGATTCCCGGGCTGAAGCCCGGGCTACAAGGCTGTGCTACAGAGCCGTAGGGTGGGCTTCAGCCCACCGCCTCCGCGCTGGGCGCCGCCCGTAGGATGCGGTGAGCTCGGCGAACCGCATCAGTCCCGGCCGCCCACGCAACGATGGGCTTCTCACAGCTCAGCCCATCCTACGGTTGCCGCCGCCGTACCCGTTGAGCACCGATTCGTAGCCGTACCCCGGACTTCAGTCCGGGGAGGGGATTCCCGGGCTGAAGCCCGGGCTACAAGGCTGTGCTACAGAGCCGTAGGGTGGGCTTCAGCCCACCGCCCCCCGCGCCGGGCACCGCCCGTAGGATGCGGTGG